>CAXNGA010000151.1:0-5534 GCA_964201375.1 Kaistiaceae bacterium | reverse complement strand
GCGCCATCGCCGAAGGTGAGCGCGCCGAAGGCAGTGTGATCGACCACCACGATGCCGCCCGCCACGAGCTGGCGCAGCACCGACCGCCACGTCCGGTCGTCGAGGTCCTTGCCGACGCCGAAGGTCGGCAGCCTGTCGTGGCCGGCGTTTTCGACCTTTTCGGTGCGCTCGCCACGGAGGATGTCGATGATGTGGCCAGAACCGTAGCGCGAGCCGGTCCGGTAGATCGCCGAGAGGAGCTTCTGCGCCGCCTGGCTTCCGTCGAACGTTTCCGCCGGCGAGAGGCAGGCATCGCAGTTGCCGCACGGGCCGGGATAGATCTCACCGAAATGGGACAGCAATGCCTGGCGTCGGCAGCCGGTCGTCTCGCAGACGCCGAGGAGCGCGTTGAGCTTGGCGCGCTCGACCCGCTTCACCGTGTCGTCCGCGGCGCCCTCGTCGATCATCCGCCGGCGCTGGACGACGTCGGCCATGCCGTAGGTCATGAACGCCTCGGCAGGGCTGCCGTCGCGACCGGCACGGCCGGTCTCCTGGTAGTAGGCCTCGATCGACGACGGCAGGTCGAGATGGACGACGTAGCGGATGTCCGGCTTGTCGATGCCCATGCCGAAGGCGACGGTGGCAACGAGCACCACGCCGTCATCGCGGATGAAGGTGTCCTGGTTGCCGTCGCGGGTCTCGCGGTCGAGACCGGCGTGGTAGGGCAGGGCGCGGATGCCGTCCATAACGAGCCAGGCCGCGGTCTCGTCGACCTTCCGCCGGCTGAGGCAGTACACGATGCCGCTCTCGCCCTTGTGCCGGTCGAGGAAGCCGCGGAGTTGGCGCCGCCCGCCCTCGCGCAGCGCGATGGCATAGGAGATGTTCGGCCGGTCGAAGCTCGTGGCGAAGATGCGGGCGTTCTGGAGCTGCAGCCTGTCAACGATGTCGCGCCGCGTGTCAGCGTCCGCCGTGGCGGTCAGCGCAAGGCGCGGCACGCCGGGAAAGCGCTCCGCCAGCATGCCGAGCTTCCGGTACTCCGGCCGGAAATCGTGGCCCCACTGCGAGACGCAGTGCGCCTCGTCGATGGCGATCAGCGAGACCGGGAGCCGCTCCAGCATCGTCAGGAACCCGTCCATCATCAGCCGCTCGGGCGTGACGTAGAGGAGGTCGAGTTTTCCTGACAGAAGGTCTGCCCGGCTCCGGGCGATCTCCTCCGGGGCGATGGCGGAGTTGAGCGCGGCCGCCCGCACGCCTGCCTGCTTCAGCGCCTCGACCTGGTCGCGCATCAGCGCGATCAGCGGCGACACGACGATGGCAACGCCCGGCCGGCACAGCGCCGGCACCTGATAGCAGACGGACTTCCCCTTGCCCGTCGGAACCAGCACCACCGCATCCCCACCCGCCACGACGTGCCGCACCACGTCCTCCTGCTCGCCGCGAAACGAAGCGTGGCCGAAGACGGTCTTGAGGACGACGGCGGGATCAGGCGCGACGACGGTCACGTGGGCTTCGCGAGTCGGGGAGAACGGAGGAGGACCATAGCCGGTCGCTCGTCGCGATGCGCGCTTCTGTCGGTGTGACGCGAACCTCGCCCGGCGGTCGGCGCACACCAGCCGATTCCAGCAAATGACGAGGGCGCCGCGACCCCTCCGAGGCAGCGATGCGGCGATCTGCTACACCCGCTCGAACAGGATGTCCTGCGCCCCCTGCCACAGCGTCATCTTTCCGAGGGGCGTCACGTTCTCCATCCCCTCGATGATCGTCAGGAAATGGTTGCCGGCGAGCTGGCCGACCTTGGAGGCGAAGCGGACGCCGCCATAGGCGAGGAGGATTTCCGTCTCGCTGATGCCGCCGGGGTACAGGATGATCTGGCCCGGGGCCGGATAGCTGGTGTGGTTCTCGTAGGGAAGGCCGACATCGAAATCGCCGAGCGGGATCCAGCACGCCTCGCCGCTCCAGCGGACGTGGATGATCTTCTGGCGGAACGGCAGCAGTTCGAGGAAGCGCGCGCACGTCTTCGGCGCGTCGGTCTCCTCCAGGCGCGCGAGGAATCGGTAAGGGCCGGCGGTGATCGCGATGTTCGTCACGAATTGCTCCCGATGGGCGGCCGCTGCAGGCGACCGGGATCGAACGACAGGATGAAGTCCACGAGCGCGCGCACGGCAAGGTCCGCGTCATCCGTGAGGATCGACTCCGCCGGATTGTGGCTGATGCCGCCCCTGCAGCGGACGAACATCATTCCGATGGGGCAGAGGCTGGCAATCGCCATGCCATCATGGCCCGCGCCGCTCGCCAGCCGTGGCGGGTCGAGGCCGAGCCCGGCGATGGCCGCGGCGATGCCGTCGGCAAGCGCCGGATCGCAGGGCGTAGCGGCCGCATCGTGGTAGCGGACGACCGAGACGCCGAGCCGGCGCTCGGCGGCGATGGCATCGAACGCGGCGCGGATGCGCTTCTCCGCGGCGGCACGATCGGCATCGACCGGCGCCCGCAGGTCGAGCGAGAAGCGGACGAGGCCGGGGATGACGTTGGTGGCGCCATTCGGCACTGCGATCGTTCCCACGGTGGCGACGATGTTCGCGGCGGCCGTCGCGAGGGCCTCGGCGGCGAGAACCATCTCGCTCGCGCCGGCGATGGCATCCCAGCGGAGGTCCATCGGCGTCGTGCCGGCGTGCCCGGCGCGGCCGTAGACGGTCACGTCGAAACGGCTCGCGCCGCTGATCGCCGTGACGACTCCGAGCGGCGCGTCGATCCGTTCGAGCACCGGCCCCTGCTCGATGTGCACCTCGACATAGGCGAGCGAACCGTCGCGCCGCCTTGCGGCGCCGGGGATCGCTGCGGGGTCGCAGCCGAACGCCCGGAGGGCTTCCTCGACCGACACGCCCTCGATGTCCCGCGCCGCCAGCGACCGCGCGTCGAAGGTGCCGGCTACCGCGCGGGAGCCGAGCAGTGTGGTCGGGAAGCGCACGCCCTCCTCGTCGCCGAAGGCGAGCACCTCGATGGCGAAGGGTAGCGGCGTTCCGCGCTCCCGGACCTTCTCCACGGCGGCGATCGCGGCAACCACGCCGAGCGGCCCGTCATACTTTCCGGCGTCGCGGACGGAATCGATGTGCGAGCCCAGAAGGAGGGCAGGGAGGCCCGGCTGCGCTCCCTCCAGCCGGCCGATCACATTGCCGGCCGCGTCGACATGCGTAGTCATGCCTGCCGCCTGCATCCACGCCGCGACCTGCAGCGCCGCCGCGCGGTGCGACGGGGTGAGGTAAAGGCGCGTGACGCGTCCGGGTTCGTCCGTGAAGGTTGCGAGTTCGTCCAGCCGGGCCATCACGGCATGGCCCGCGCCGGACGGGGTTTCGGGTGCGTTCATGGCGTGGGGAAGTGCCACTCACGCCAGTGCCGCGCAATGTCGATCCGGCGCGGCAGCCATACGCGCTCGTGCGAAAGGACATGATCGAGGAAGCGCGCCAGGGAGGCGATGCGGCCCGGCCGGCCGGCGAGGCGGCAGTGGAGCCCGATGCTCAGCATCTTCGGCGCGCCTGCCGCGCCCTCGGCGTGGAGGACGTCGAACGCATCGCGGAGATAGGCGAAGAACTGGTCGCCCGAGTTGAACCCCTGAGCGGTCGCAAAGCGCATGTCGTTGGTATCGAGCGTGTAGGGGATGATGAGGAACGGCCCGTTCGGTCCCTCGATCCAGTACGGCAGGTCGTCGGCATAGGAGTCGGACGAATAGAGGAAACCGCCTTCCTCGGCGGCCAGCCGCATCGAGTTCATCGACGACCGGCCCTGGTAGAGCCCCAGCGGGCGCTCGCCGGTAACCTCGGTATGGATACGCACCGCCTCGGCGATCTCCGCGCGCTCCTCCCCGGCCGGCTTGTCCTTCATGTCGACCCATTTCAGGCCGTGGCTCGCGATCTCCCAGCCCGACTCCTTCATGGCCGCCACGATCCCGGGTGCACGGGCCATCGCGGTGGCGACGCCATAGACGGTCACCGGCACGCGCAGGCCGGTGAACAGCCGCCAAAGCCGCCAGAAGCCGGCGCGCGAGCCGTATTCGTAGATCGACTCCATGTTGGCGTGGCGCATTCCCGGCCAGGGCTGCGCACCCGGGATTTCCGACAGGAATCCTTCGGAAGCGGCATCGCCATGCAGGATGTTGTTCTCGCCGCCCTCCTCGTAATTGACGACGAACTGGACCGCGACATGCGCGTTCCCCGGCCAGCGGGGGTTGGGCGGGTTGCGGCCGTAGCCGGTCATGTCGCGGGGGTAGGGGATGGGCGGGATCATGGGGTCTCGATGGCGAAATGCCGACGGAGAAGGCTGGCGCGGTCGTCGTCGGCGCAGGCAGCCACCGCGCAACCGCGCCGGAGACCCGGCCCTTCCTTCGCGGTCGGGATGACGGCCGGCCCAGGCGAGCCAGCGGAGATCGAAGTGCTTCCCGACGGCCGCCTCGGCTTCAGTACTGCGGCGATCGGGCCAGACGCCCTACGGGAACGCTATCGGAGTATCGCTTTTCGCGGCAAGCATGAATGTTGGGCGGCCCGATCGTTGCATCGTCCGCGGGAATGGGGGGCCGGCATGGGCCGACTGACGACGCACGTTCTCGATCTCGCGCTGGGGCGGCCGGCCGCAGGGATTGCCGTTGAACTCTGGACGGCAGGCGAAGAAGTGGCGCTGCTCAGGCGCGCGGTTACCAACGCCGACGGCCGGGTGGACGATCCGCTCTTGGAGGGCGCAACGATGCGGCCCGGCACCTACGAGTTGCGCTTCGCAGCGGGCGCCTATTTCCGGACCGTCGGCACCGCTCTTGCACAGCCTTCGTTCCTGGACGTCATCCCCATCCGCTTCGGCATCTCCGACGCCTCGGCCCACCTCCATGTCCCGCTGCTTCTGTCGCCCTACGGCTATTCGACCTATCGTGGCAGCTGACCGTATCCCGCCCGCCGCGGGCGCCTCGCCATGAGCGGCGTTGCGGCCGAGTGGCTGAACCTCCTGTTCCGCTGGGCCCACGTCATCGTCGGCGTCAGCTGGATCGGAACGTCGTTCTATTTCATCGCCCTCGACCTCGGCCTGCGGAAGCGGGCAGGGATGAACGAGGGTGTCCATGGCACCGCCTGGCAGGTCCACGGCGGTGGCTTCTACCACGTGGAGAAATACCTCGTGGCGCCGACGGATCTGCCGTCGGAACTGATCTGGTTCCGCTGGGAAGCCTATCTGACCTGGATCACCGGCTTCGCCCTCCTGGTCCTCCAGTACTACCTCCAGGCCGACGCCTATCTCATTGATCCGTCGGTGGCGGACATCTCACCGGCGGTCGCCGTTGCGATCTCGCTGGCGAGCATCGCCGCCGGCTGGTTCATCTACGACCGCCTCCTGTGCCGGACGGCGATCGGCGAGCGCCCGCTGACCCTTGCTGCCGCCGTGTTTCTCCTCGTTGTGCTCGGCGCACTCGTCTTCCAGTTCGTCTTCTCGGGGCGCGGCGCGCTGATCCATGTCGGTGCGCTCATCGGCACGATCATGGCGGCGAACGTGTTCCTCGTGATCATCCCGAACCAGCGGAAGAT
>CAXNGA010000150.1:0-5541 GCA_964201375.1 Kaistiaceae bacterium | reverse complement strand
GTCTCCACGACCAGCATCCCAACCAGCCTCCGATGAACCCGGAGGCATTGTGAACCCCACGTTCCCGAGGGGTCCCTTTTGGACGCCGATCACCCCGAAAACGGGGGCCTTATTGCGCGCCTATCAACAATGAGGATCAGTTTCGGGATGTCGCTCTTGCCTCGGCGGCCACCTTCTGGGGCTCCGAGGAACACCAGCTTCCATCAGACTCGGGCCAATCCGGAAGCCCCCCAATCGAGTCACGCCTGAGCTCACGCTCGGGCCATTGCAGCGGCCAAGGTTGATGAGACCTGGTCAGCGGCCAACTTCACTGGATCGGCCGCGAGATGCGCATACCGGGCGGTGGTTTGAACCTGCGTGTGGCCGAGTAGCTTTCCGATCATGGGGAGACCCTGGCCGGCGGCAACTGCGATCGACGCGAAGGTATGCCGCAAATCGTGGATTCGAGCATTCTTGAGACCAGCCCGAGCTCGGACCCGCTGCCAGAAGGGCTGCAGGTCGCTCAGCCGATTGCCTTCGATCGTGCCCACGATCACCCAGGGATTGCCCTTCACTGGCTCGGCGGCTTGCAGAAGATCGACGGCGGGCTGACCGAGGTGAACCTGTTTGGCTCCGGTCTTTGAGTCGGGCAGCCGCAGCATCCTGCCGGCCAAGTCCACGTGGTCCCACTTCAGTGTCATTATCTCGTTGAGGCGGCAGCCGGTCAGAATCAACAGGCGGGTGGCCAGAATCGCGGAGGGGAGCTCGATCCCTTCGTGCTCCATCTCACGAAGCACCTCGCCCACCCGACGCAACTCGGCACCGCTGAGGAACCGTTCCCGCTTCTTCTCGGGGTATTTCTTGATATGGCGGCGCGGGTTGGAACCGTCTGGGCGGAGGCCCCAGATTTCGGCCAGGTTGAACATCTTGGAAACGACCTCAAGGCACCGATTGGCCTGGTAGGGGATGAGCCGCAGATCGTGATGGAACCTGGCGACATCGGCCCGGGTGACGTCACCGACCTTCAATCGACCGAGTGCCGGGAGAATGAAACGTCTCAGGTTGCGGCGATACTCCTTCGCGGTGCTGGCCTTGACCCGGAGCGACACGTGTTCCTGATCGAACCGCTCGGCGAGATCGGCGACGGTCGGCGCGCTCCGGGCTGCGTGGCGATCTGCGGCGGGATCCTCGCCATTTCTCACCGCCGCCAGTATCGAAAGAGCGCTGCGGCGTGCCTGCTCGCTCGCGAGAACCAAACTGGTTCCCAGGGTAACGCGCCTGGGCCGTCGTCCCGCTCGATATTGAACGACGTAGCTCTTGCGGCCGCTTGGCATGACGCGGAGCCCGAAGCCGGGAAGCTCATCGTCCCAAATGAAATACTCGGCCGGCTTTATCTCAACTGCGTCGACGATGCGCTTGGTCAGTTTTGGCATTGGGGGGGCCTCAAGACGATCGGTTGCTACCAAGCCTGGCTTCAGCGGTTCCCTCGGAAGCACTGCGGAAGCATTGGGGAGGGAACCGCGGCGCGTGCCTGCGCAAGCGACACTGCCGGTAGCGCCCCGGTCAGTCAACTAACTCATTGAAAAGACGTAGAAAAAGGAAATTGCGAGAGTTTCTGAGTAACTAGGCCGGCACGGCTCATAACCTGAAGGCCGCAGGTTCAAATCCTGCCCCCGCAACCAATATCGGCATGCAGTCAAGCGGTTGAGCCAAAGGCTTGGCCGCTTTTTTGTTCGCGTCGTAGCTGCCGATGGCCCGGTCAGGGCGCAGAGAAGGCCGGGTGATACGCGACGACACCCCGGGCATTCGAACCGTTGAATGGCATCCGCATGAAATTCTCCGGCGGAACGCCTTCGAGCCGAATCGCCGGATCGGCCTCGAACCCGAACCGCCGATAGTACCCCGGGTTTCCCAGAACGACGCATCCCGCTGCGCCATGCGACCGGAGGGACTGCAGTCCCGCGCGGATCAGGGCTCCGCCGATCCCCCGCCCTCGCAGGTCGCGCCGAATGGAGACCGGGCCGAGGCCGAACCAGCCGCATGCGGCTCCGTCGATAGTGACGGGCGAGAACGCGACGTGTCCAATGAGTTCGCCATTGCTGACGGCGACGAGCGAGACCTTCAGCGCGCCCGCCACCCGGAGCGCATCGACGATGGCCGCCTCGTTGCCATTGCTGTGCCTGGCGCTTGCGAAGGCGTCGGTCGTCAGGCTGCGGACGGCTTCGTCGTCGGAGGAAGCCTCGGGACGTATGCGGTAATCCAGGATGGGCCTCCTTGCGCACGGAAAGCTGTTCGTGATGCCTGCGACGGGAGCCGAGGGGAAGATACGATCTCGTCGGCCCGTTGCGTTGGACCGTGCGAGCCCATCCGCTTGACCAGAGCCTCGGCGAGCCGTTCCATTTCGACCGGTTGATTCGACCAATCGGGGCCCATGTGAAGAAGATCCAGTCGTCGGAGGCAAAGACGCACCTCCTCCGTATCCTCGACGAGGTGGAGACAGGCGAGAGCTACGTCGTGACCCGGCATGGCCGTGCGGTGGCGCGGCTGGTGCCGGAGGCGGACCGGCGGGCGGAGGCGACCGAGAAGGCGCTGGTGGCGCTGCAGAAGATCGGGCGGCGCCTGCCGATGCTGACGCTGGCGGACATCATGTCCGGCCGGCATGACGGGCACGATTCCTGATGGCGCTCGTCATCGATGCGTCCGTCACCGGCTCGCTCCTCCTGCCCGACGATCTCCTGCCGATGACGCGGCGGCTGCGCGAGGCGATGCGGCACGAGCGGATCCTGGTTCCCTGGGTGTGGTGGTTCGAGGTCCAGAACCTCCTCGTGGCCAACGAGCGGCGCGGCCGGCTCGGGCCGGAGCACACCGAGCGCATCCTCGACGCGATGCGCCGCCTGCCGGTCGAGCGCGACGCCGCCCCCGAGGAGGGCGTCACGCTCGCCCTCGCCCGCCGCCACGGCCTGTCGATCTACGCCGCCGCCTATCTCGAACTCGCCCGGCGGGAGACGGCTTCGCTCGCCACGATCGACACGAAGCTCGCCGATGCCGCCGCCGCGGAGGACGTGCCGCTCCTGGGGCAGTGAGAGATCCGCGGCCCCTCCTTCGCCTCGCCCGTGGTTTCCTGGCGAAAGCCCTGCAACTCCATGGATCGTCGTTCCGGGGCCGCGAAGCGGAACTCTACGGCCGGAACGACGGTTGGATGGAGAGAAGACACGCGCGGCTTGAACCGGGCCGTCCGGGTCGTCACATTGCGGCCGTCACCATGAACGGACCCTCGCCATGAACAAGCCCGTCTTCGCCAAGGACTCCGCCGCGGCGGTCGATCTCGGCGCGCTGCCGGAATGGAACCTCGACGACCTCTATCCGGGCATGCAGTCGCCCGAATATGCCGCCGACCTCGTCCGCGCCGATGCCGAGGCGAAGGCGTTCGAAGAGAAGTACCGCGGCAAGCTCGCCGCGCTCGCGGCCGGACCCGACGGCGGCGACCGGCTGGCCGAGGCGGTGAAGGATTACGAGGCGCTCGACGACCGGCTCGGACGGATCATGTCGTATGCGGGCCTCATCCATGCCGGCGACACGATCGACCCGGCGCGCGCGAAATTCTTCGGCGACGCGCAGGACAAGATGACCACGACGAGTTCGCGGCTCCTGTTCTTCACGCTCGAGTTCAACAAGATCGACGACGCCGTCATCGACGCCGCGATCGAGAGTTCGGCGGCGCTGGCGCACTACCGGCCGTGGCTCGACGACCTCCGCAAGGAGAAGCCGTACCAGCTGGAGGACCGCGTCGAGCTGCTGTTCTTCGAGAAGTCGGTGACCGGCGCCGGTGCGCTCAACCGGCTGTTCGACGAGACGCAGGCCTCGCTCCGCTACCGCATCGGCGGCGAGGACCTGTCGATCGAATCGGCACTCCACCACCTCCTCGATCCCGACGAGGCAAAGCGGAAGGAAGCCGCCGACGCGCTGGCCACCACCTTCGCGGCCAACATCCGCCTCTTCACGCTCATCACAAACACGCTCGCCAAGGACAAGGAAATCTCGGACCGCTGGCGCGGCTTCAGGGACGTCTCGGATTCGCGCCATTTGGCGAACCGCGTCGAGCCCGAAGTGGTCGCAGCGCTCGTTGCCGCCGTGCGCGCTGCCTATCCCCGCCTGTCGCACCGCTACTACGCCCTCAAGGCGAAATGGTTCGGCAAGGACGCGCTGAACCACTGGGACCGCAACGCGCCGCTGCCGAAGGTGCCGCAGCGCCTGATCGGCTGGGACGAGGCGAAGTCGACGGTGCTCGGCGCCTATGGCGATTTCGCGCCGGAGATGGCCGAGATCGCCGGCCGCTTCTTCGACCAGCGCTGGATCGACGCGCCGATCCGCCCCGGGAAATCGCCGGGCGCCTTCGCACACCCGACCGTGCCGAGCGCCCACCCCTACGTGCTCCTCAACTACCAGGGCCGCGCGCGGGACGTCATGACGCTTGCCCATGAACTCGGCCACGGCGTCCACCAGGTACTCGCCGCCCCGCGCGGCGCGCTGATGGCGCCCACGCCGCTGACGCTTGCCGAGACCGCGAGCGTGTTCGGCGAGATGCTGACCTTCCAGGCGCTGATGGAGAAGACGACCGACCCGGTGCTGCGCCGCGCGATGCTGGCGCAGAAGGTCGAGGACATGATCAACACCGTCGTCCGGCAGATCGCGTTCTACACCTTCGAGCGAAAGGTCCACACCGAGCGGCGCGAGGGCGAACTGACCGCCGAGCGGCTGGGCGAGATGTGGCTCGAAGTGCAGGCCGAGAGCCTCGGCCCGGCGGTACGGATCGGCCCCGGCTACGAGACCTTCTGGAGCTACATTCCGCACTTCATCCACTCGCCGTTCTACGTCTACGCCTACGCGTTCGGCGACTGCCTCGTGAATTCGCTCTACGCCGTCTACCAGGACGCCGAAGAAGGTTTCCAGGCGAAGTATTTCGACATGCTCCGGGCGGGCGGCACGAAGCACCATTCGGTGCTGCTGAAGCCGTTCGGCCTCGACGCGTCCGATCCGGCGTTCTGGATGAAGGGCCTGTCGGTCATCGAGGGCATGATCGGCGAACTCGAGGCGATGGAGTCCGACTGAGAATGGCGGTCGACATCCCCCCGGCCGTCGACGCCGTCATCGCCGCGATCAACCGCGGCGATTCGGACGCCTTCCTCGCGGCCTTTGCCGACGACGGCGCGGTCGACGATTCCGGCTCCATCTATTCCGGCTACCACGAGATCGCGGAGTGGAACGCGCGCGAGTTCATCGGCGCCGGGGGCCATCTCACCGTGAAGAAGACCGAACGGTCCCGCGAGCGGATCGTCGTCACCGGGGACTGGAAGAGCTCCTTCCTCACCGGCCCGAGCCGTATGGAGTTTTCCGTCCGCGGCGACAAAGTGAGCCTCCTCCGCATCCTCGCCGCCTGAGGTCGCGACGGCCAACGCTTCGTCATCCCGGCAGCACCGGTCATCCCACAACTGCTCCGTCATCCCCGCCGAAGAGGCTGTGAAGGAATCGAGAGCTTGGCCACCTACACCTCGCCCCGGCGGG
>CAXNGA010000149.1:0-5544 GCA_964201375.1 Kaistiaceae bacterium | reverse complement strand
GCCGCGATGATCGCGCCCTCGTCGTCGGAGACGACGCGCACTTCCCTGAAGTCGATGCCGAGGCCCGCGAGAAAGCGCGCGAGCGTGTTGATGTTGAGGTCGGCCGTACGGCCAGAGAGGATCTCGTCACCGATGACGACGAGGGCTGCAGTGGGTTCTGGCATCGCGTCCACCCTCCCCTAGCCGCCCGCCGCCGGCTGCTCCGCGAGGAGGCGGCGGAAATAGTCGATCGTGCGATCGAGGCCTTCCTCGAGCTCCACGGTCGGCTCCCAGCCGAGGCGCGTCCTGGCGAGCGTGATGTCCGGGCGGCGCTGGCGGGGATCATCGGTCGGCCGCGGCCGCGTCTCGATCCGGGACGTGCTGCCGGTACGGGCCAGAACGAGGTCTGCGAGTTGCCTGATCGTGAACTCGCGCGGATTGCCGAGGTTGATCGGGCCGGTGACCTCGGATGGCGATTCCATCAGCGCGATCAGCGCCTCGACGAGATCGGACACGAAGCAGAACGACCGCGTCTGCTGGCCATTGCCGTAGATCGGGATCGAATCCCCGCGCAGGGCATGGACGATGAAATTCGACACCACCCGCCCGTCGTTCGGGTGCATGCGCGGGCCATAGGTGTTGAAGATGCGGGCGACCTTGATCTCGACGTTGTGCTGGCGGTGGTAGTCGAAGAACAGCGTCTCGGCGCAGCGCTTGCCCTCGTCGTAGCAGGAGCGCGGGCCGATCGGGTTGACGTGGCCCCAGTAGTCCTCCGTCTGCGGGTGGACCTCGGGGTCGCCATAGACCTCGCTCGTGGACGCCTGGAGCACGCGCGCCCCGAGGCGCTTGGCAAGGCCCAGCACGTTGATCGCGCCATGGACGCTCGTCTTGGTCGTCTGCACCGGGTCGCGCTGATAGTGGATCGGGCTCGCCGGGCAGGCGAGGTTGTAGATCTGGTCGACCTCGACATAGAGCGGGAACGTCACGTCGTGCCGGACGAGCTCGAAGCGCGGATTGGCCAGGAGATGCGCCAGGTTCGACCGGCTGCCGGTGTAGAAATTGTCGACGCACAGCACCTCGTGCCCGCGCGCGAGGAGGGCATCGCACAGGTGCGAGCCGATGAAACCCGCGCCCCCCGTGACGAGGATTCGCTGAGGCAGGGTCATGCGGCAGCTCCGGCGGCGACGGCCCGTACCGATGGCTGGGCCCTGAACCATTCGTAGGTTGCGGCGATTCCGTCGCGAAGGCCGATCGTCGGCCGCCAGCCGAGGGCGGACAGGCGCGCCGCGCTCATCAGCTTCCGCGGGGTTCCGTCAGGCCTGGTGCGGTCGAGCTCGATCCGGCCGGTGAAGCCGGTGACCTCCGCCACGATTTCCGCCAGTTCCAGGATCGTGACGTCGCTCCCCGAGCCGACATTGATGTGCCCGGCCTCCGAGTAGTTCTGCATCAGGAAGACGAGCGCGTCCGCGCAATCGTCGACGTGGAGGAATTCGCGGCGTGGCGTGCCGGAGCCCCAGATGGTCACAATCCCCTCGCCGCCCGCCACCGCCTCGTGGAATTTCCGCAGCAGCGCCGGCAGCACATGGCTCGTCTGGAGATCGAAATTGTCGTTCGTGCCGTAGAGGTTGGTCGGCATCGCCGAGATGAAGTCGGCGCCGTACTGCAGCCGGTAGGCTTCCGCCAGCTTGAGGCCGGCGATCTTGGCGATCGCATACCACTGGTTGGTGGGCTCGAGCGGGCCGGTCAGGAGGGCATCCTCAATTATCGGCTGGTCGGCGAACTTCGGGTAGATGCAGCTCGAGCCGAGGAAGAGGAGCTTCCGGACGCCCGCCGCGTGAGCGGCATCGATGACGTTGGTCTGAATGACCAGATTGTCGTGGAGGAAACGCGCCGGCTCGCGGTCGTTGGCAAGGATGCCGCCGACCTTGGCGGCAGCCAGGAACACCGCCTCGGGCCGTGCCGATGCCATCCAGGCCCGCACCGCCGCCTGGTCGCGGAGGTCGAGTTCGCCCCGGCCGGCGACGAGGATCGTGCAGCCCTCGCCTGCAAGGCGCCGGACGATCGCCGACCCGACCATTCCGTTGTGGCCGGCAACGTAGACGCGGCGGCCACGGAGATCGAACACCGGCGCTGATACGTCAGACATGGCGGCCTTTCCGGCGTTCGGCGCGAACGGAATCGAGGTCCGCGGCGACCATCTCCTTCACGAGTTCGGCAAAGGCCGTCCGGTGGCGCCAGCCGAGCACCTTCCGTGCCTTTGCGGGATCGCCGAGAAGAATGTCGACCTCGGTCGGACGGAAATAGCGCGGATCGATGCGGACGAGGACCTCGCCGGTGCGGGAGCAGCACCCGGTCTCCTGTTCGCCTGCTCCCTTCCAGATGATGATGCGGCCGGTTTCGGCGAACCCGCGCTCGACGAACTCGCGCACCGAATGCGTCTCGCCGGTCGCAAGCACATAGTCGTCCGGTGCCGGCTGCTGCAGCATGAGCCACATGCCCTCCACGTAATCCCGCGCGTGACCCCAGTCGCGCTGCGCGTCCAGATTGCCGAGGAAGAGCGTATCCTGCAGCCCGTGCTCGATGGCCGCGATCGCCCGCGTGATCTTCCGCGTGACAAAGGTTTCGCCGCGGATCGGGCTCTCGTGATTGAACAGGATGCCATTCGAGGCGTGGATGCCGTACGCCTCGCGGTAGTTCACGGTGATCCAGTAGGCGTAGAGCTTTGCGGCGCCATAGGGCGAGCGCGGATGGAACGGCGTCGTCTCGCTCTGCGGCACTTCGCGGACCTTGCCGTAGAGTTCCGACGTCGATGCCTGGTAGAATCGCGTGCGATCCACGAGGCCTAGGAGCCTGATCGCCTCGAGGAGCCGCAGCGTGCCGATGCCGTCGGCATTGGCCGTGTACTCGGCGGTCTCGAAGCTCACCTGGACGTGGGACTGCGCGGCGAGATTGTAGATCTCGTCCGGCTGCGTTTCCTGCACGATGCGGATCAGGTTGGTCGCATCCGTCATGTCGCCATGATGGAGGACGAGGCGCGGATCCTCCGCCTGCGGGTTCTCGTAGAGGTGGTCGATCCGGCCGGTGTTGAACGACGAGGACCGGCGTTTGATGCCGTGGACAGTGTAGCCCCTGTCGATGAGGAACTCGCTGAGATAGGCGCCATCCTGACCGGTGACCCCGGTGATGAGCGCTGTCCTGCGCTTTGCCGCGCCTGCCACCACGACCCTCTCCTCGCCCGCCGCCGGCGCGGACTGCCGTTCCGCCGCTATTTTCGGCCGCCGGGCCGTGCGCCGCAAGCAGACCCATGGCTCATCGGGCCGGCCGCCGCAATCGCCGGCCCCGCGGTGGCAGGCATCAATCCGGTGCGAGCCAGTCGAAGAGTTCCGCCCAGCGGCCGAGCGCCGCCGCGCGGGACAGCGGACCCTCGACCGCCGCGCGCGCATTCCCGCCGAGTCGGGCGCGCCGCGCCGGATCGTCGGCGAGCGCGGCGAGCACCGCGGCAAGGCCCGCCCCGTCTCCCGGGCTGATGGCAACGCCGCAGTCGAACCGGGTCACCAGCCGGCCGGATTCACCCTCGGGCGCCGCGACCGCGACGATGGGACGGCCGGCGGCGGCGATGCCGTAGAGCTTGCTCGGAACGATCAGCCCCTCGAAGGCCGGCCTGAGCGAGACCCAGTGGATGTCCGGCACCGACAGCGATTCCGACAGCGCCGCCATCGGCTGGTAGGGCCGGAAGTCAAAGCCAAGCCCGCGGGATCGGGCCGCCTGCTCCAGTTGCGCACGAAGGTGACCGGCCCCGATCACGAGGAACCTGATGTCCTTTCGGTGGTGAAGCCGGTCGGCCGCCGCCAGGATCGTATCGATCTCGTGGGCCCGGCCGAGATTGCCGGAATAGCCGACGACGATGTCATCGCTCCGGTAGCCCCATTCCGCCCTCAGCGGATTCTCGTCGACACTGATGGGTCGCACGGCCCTCTCGTCCGCCCAGTTCGGGATGACGCGGAGGGCAGCCGCCGGCACGCCGCGCACCCGCAACCGGTCCGCCATGATGTCGCCTATCGCGACGTTGACGGCGGCGTTCCGGAGCGACCGGTCGCGCATCGCGGCCAGGCGGGCGCCGGCCATGCCGCCGAAGCCGCGCACGCCCGCTTCCGCAGCCACCTCGGGGTAAAGGTCCTGCAGCCAGTTCACGAGCCGCCCCTCGCGCCGCCGCACGATCCGGCCGACCGCAACCCCGAGGAGTGGCGGATCGGTCTTGGCAATGACGATGTCCCCCGGGCGGACGAGCGCGGCAAGGGTGGTCCGTGCCGCCCGGTAGAAGGAGAGATAGTCGAGCGCCCGTCCAGCGATCCCGGCCCGCCCGCGCCGGCTGGTGCGGACCCGGTGGATGGACACGCCCCCGATGGTCTCGCGGTCGGGCAAGGTTGCCGACGGGTCGTCGTAGATCTGTCCGCTCGTGACGACGGCCACCTCTCGCCCCCGCGCTGCTTCAGCGAAGGCGAGGTCGGACACCATCTGACTCGTCGCCGAATGGTCGGGGTGGAAGTAGCGGTTGACGAAGATGAGACGGGCCACCGTCACCGCCCCGCTGCGGCCGGAATCACCCACCGGGAGCGAAGCGTGGAACGGCTCTCGATGAGATTCGGCATCTGACCTTTCCTCCCACGGTGGCGCGACACCCGACGAATGCGATGCCAAAGCCTCGCCTGCTCCGTCAGCATCCCGCCGCACGCAACGAAAGGATACCGCTCCTGAAGCCGAAGCGCGCCCGGAGAAGCAGCTTTTGCACGAAGGTCGCTGGCCGCGCTTTCCGGGTCCGTCTACAATTCCGAGGGCCTTCTTCGTCGGCAGGCCGTCAACGCGCCCGGCGGCGCCATGCCCGCCGGACCACCAGGCCTGACCTGCCGGCCAGGTCGCCCCGTGCGGCGGGGCCTTTGTCGTGCGCCTCGTCGCCCTCCAGACGACAGCGCGCCGCCGGCTATGATGAAACGCTCGTCGATCGAGCCATTGCACCAGGCCCTTCGAACGGGTCTCGGACCGGGAGAGAGACATGACGCCCGAGACCGTTCCGGCCTTCCGCCTCGATGCGCTGACCAAGAGCTTCTCGGGAACGCTGGCTGCGGACCGCGTCACCCTCGACGTACCGGTGGGGTCGCTCACCGGCCTCGTCGGTCCGAACGGCGCGGGCAAGACCACCTCCCTGGCGATGGCCGTTGGTCTTCTCCGCCCGGACTCGGGCACCGCTTTCGTTCACGGCATTGATGTCTGGGCCGATCCGATCCGGGCCAAGGCGATGCTCGGTGTCCTCCCCGACGGTCTTGCCCTGCCGGAGCGCCTGACCGGCGGCGAACTTCTCCGCTACTGGGGCCTCCTCCGCGGGATGGCCCGGAAACCATAGCCACAAGGACGAAGGACCTCCTCGGCGTGCTGGAACTCGGTGAGAGCGACAGCCGCGGCGTCCTCGTGATCGAGTACTCGACCGGCATGCGGAAGAAGATCGGCCTCGCCACCGCCCTCCTCCACGCACCCAGAGTGCTGGTCCTGGACGAGCCGTTCGAGGCGGTC
>CAXNGA010000148.1:0-5555 GCA_964201375.1 Kaistiaceae bacterium | reverse complement strand
TTGCTCTTTGCGAACCCGAGTTCAGGGTAGAAGCCCCTCTTGTTGAGAAAGAGCCACTGGCGGGCCGCGCTTCGCCGGCTGAACTCGAACTCCAGCCGGCGCGGCAGCCGCCGCAGCAACGAGCCCCGCGTGCCTTGTGGCGGCCTGGTCGTAGCGACCAGGTCCCACAGCCGGCGGCCGGCGGCCGTGCTCCGAACGAGACGGCGATGCAGCGCCCGCTGATGAAGTTCGTTCCTGGCTTCGTCGAGCGGAAGGTTGCCGAGGAAATTCCACGTTACGTCGCCGAGGGGCACCTCGCCGCTGGCCACGCGCGCGAGCCGCCGCTTTATCGCTTCGAGCCAGAGACCAAGAAGCGGCGCACCGGGATGGGCGCCAACGACGGAGATGTTGCCACCGAAGCAGAAGCACTGCGTGCGGTCCAGTGTGCGGACGATCGGCGAGATGTCGTCGACGATCAGCGTGTCCATGTCCAGAAACAGGCCGCCATGCCTGTGAAGGACCGCAATCATCACCGCGTCCTTCTGCAGCGGCATCGAAAGCTGCTTCAGCGTCGGCATATCGAGCGTGGCCGGCTCGACGTATTCGTGCACATTGCCATAGTCGAGCGTGATCACGTCGCCGTCGATCAGGCCTCGACGCCAGGTTTCGCGGCAGAGCTGAAGGTACGGAAGAACCGCACCGCGGGGCTCCCAGAAAGTGAATATCGAGGGCTTTCGGCCGATGGCTGGCATGCTGGGCTCGGGAGAAACGGCGGGTTCAGTGAAGCCGGGCCTTGGACAGGAGCGAGATCACGCCCACGCCGGCGACGATCAGGATCATGCCGAGAATCGCCGCGGCATCGATCGGCTGCTTGAACCAGAATGTGCCGATCAGCGCGATGAGCACGATGCCGACCCCGCTCCAGATCGCATAGGCAACGCCCACCGGCACGGTCCGCAGCGTCAGCGACAGGAGGTAGAAGGCGGCGGCGTAGCCGATGATGCACAGAACAGTCGGTGCGAGCTTGGTCATTCCGTCCGAGGCGCGAAGGGCGCTCGTCGCAACGACCTCGAACAGGATGGCACCGGCGAGGTAGAGATAGTTCACGGGCAGCCTTTCGATCGGGGACGAGATGCGGATTGCGACTTGGAACATCAACGGCGTCAAGGCTCGGCTCGACACCCTGCTCGGCTGGCTCGCCGCCGTCCGGCCCGACGTAGCCCTCCTGCAGGAGACCAAGAGCCCCGACGACGCCTTCCCCACCGCGCCATTCGAGGACCTCGGCTACAATCTCGCCCTCCACGGGCAGAAGGGGTTCAACGGGGTTGCCATCCTGTCGAAGCTTCCGCTCGAGGACGTGACGCGTGGCCTTCCCGGCGATCCGGACGACGACCAGTGCCGCTTCATCGAGGCAGTGATTTCCGTGGGGCGGGGCGCCGCGATCCGTGTCGCCTCGCTCTACCTTCCGAACGGCAATCCGCTCGGTTCCGACAAGTTCGACTACAAGCTCGCATGGACCGAGCGGCTGGAGTCCTTGATACGGGATAGGCTGCGCCTCGAGGAGGCGCTGGTGCTGGGCGGTGACTACAACATCATCCCCGAGCCGCGCGATGCCAGGTTCCCGGAGAACTGGTCAGCCGACGCGCTCTTTCGGCCCCAGCCGCGGATGCAGTGGCGCCGGCTGCTCAGCCTGGGCCTGACCGATGCGGTGCGGGCCGCAGCTCCGCTGTCCGACCTTTACACGTTCTGGGACTACCAGGCCGGCGCGTGGCAGAAGAACAACGGAATCCGGATCGACCATTTCCTCCTGTCGCCGCAGGCGGCGGACCGGATGGTCGGAGTCTCCATCGACAAGGGGATCAGGGCGGCGGAGAAGCCGTCCGACCATGTGCCGGTGATCCTGGAACTCGAGGCCTGACCGCGTTCAGCGCGGAGCCGGCGCCACATTCGTGGCGGCGGCCGGGATGGCGGGATCGGCGGGGTTGGCGGGCTGCGTAGCCAGCAGCGTCGGATCGCCGTTCATCCGGAGCCAGTCCTCGGCAAGGGCCTGCGCGGTGCGGCGCTCGGCCCGCGTTGCCACCGAGAAGGCCTGCTCGTGCATCCGGCGGAGGTTGGATCCGTCGCCCTCGGCGCCACCTCGGAGGAGCGCAATGGTCAGGTAGGCGAGCCCGAGCACTGGCTGGCGCGGAACACCCTGCCCTTCGAACAGCATGTGCCCGAGCAGAGCCTGCGCCTGGGGGCTCCCGTTTTCGGCTGCGAGGCGCGCCCAGCGGACGGCCTGCACCGGGTCGGCAGCGCCCATCTCGCCACCATAGAACATGATGGCCAGTTCGTACTGGGCCGCAGGGCTTGCGAAATAGGTCGCGGCATGGAGATAGAGTTGCCGCGCCCGCTCATGGTCGGCCGGTGCGACGGCGCCACCGCGATAGTAGCCGCCGAGCACCACGAAGGCGTCGGCGATGAAGGCCGCATCCGGCCCGCGTGGATTCTCCCGCGCAAACCGATCGACGATGCCGGCAAAGATGCCGAAGGCCTGCCGGTCGTCCTCGGGCACGCCCTGCCCTTCGGCGTAGAGGTGACCAAGCATCCACTGAGCCCGGACGTACCCCTGGTCGGCGGCGTACTGGATCGCGTCGAGGGCGGTGGTGATCTCGCCGCCCTGCAGTGCGGTGTACCCGAATCGGAAGGCATCCGCGGGCGTGGCGATGGCCGCGGTCGGGTCGAAGGCCCAGCCCGGGCCGGAACAGATAACCCCGAGCGCCAGAAGGCCCGGGAATACCCTACGCATCGGCATAGCTGATCTTTTCTGCTCCCCCGCCAGGATGGGTCACGGCGCCATAGCGCGCCGGGCCGACACCCTGGGCGAACTTCCAGATCGCACCGCTCGTGTAATTGGTCTCGCGCGGCTTCCACCCGGCGCGCCGCTTCCCCAGTTCCTCGTCGCTCACCTGCAGGTCGAGTGTGCCCTTGACGGCGTCGATGGCGATGATGTCGCCGTCGCGGATGAGCGCGATCGGTCCGCCGAGCGCTGCCTCGGGTCCGACATGGCCGATGCAGAAGCCACGCGTTGCGCCCGAGAAGCGGCCGTCGGTGATCAGGGCGACCTTGTCGCCCATGCCCTGGCCGTAAAGCGCCGCCGTGGTCGACAGCATCTCCGGCATGCCGGGGCCGCCGCGCGGGCCGACGTAGCGGATGACGAGGACTTCGCCTTCCCTGTAGGTCTTGTGGGTGACGGCGCTGAAGCACTCCTCCTCGGAGTCGAAGCAGCGCGCCGGGCCGGCGAAGACCTCATTCTTGAGGCCCGCGACCTTCACGATCGCGCCATCGGGCGCAAGATTCCCACTGAGGCCGACGACACCGCCTGTCACCTTCAGTGGCGAGGATGCCTGGTACACGACGTCCTGGTCGGGGTTCCAGCGAACCTTCTCGAGGTTCTCGGCCATCGTCCGGCCGGAGACCGTCATGCAGTCGCCGTGCAGGAAGCCCGCATCGAGGAGCGTCTTCATGACGAGCGGCACCCCACCTGCCTCGTAGAGGTCCTTGGCGACGTACTTCCCGCCCGGCTTGAGGTCGACGATGTACGGGGTGCGCTTGAAGATCTCGGCGACGTCGAAGAGGTCGAACTTGATGCCGGCCTCATGGGCGATCGCCGGAAGGTGCAGAGCGGCGTTGGTCGAGCCGCCGGACGCTGCGACGACGGTCGCGGCGTTCTCGAGCGCCTTCAGCGTCACGATCTGACGTGGGCGAATGTTGCGGGCGACGAGCTCCATGACCTTCTCGCCGGCGGCCATGTTGAACTGGTCGCGGAGTTCGAAAGGCGCCGGTGCGCCGGTCGAATAGGGCAGCGACAGGCCGATTGCCTCGGCAACCATGGCCATCGTGTTGGCGGTGAACTGGCCGCCGCAGGCGCCGGCCGTCGGGCACGCGACCTTCTCCAGCTCCTCGAGCGTCTCGATCGACATCTTGCCGACCGAGTGCAGGCCGACCGCTTCGAACACATCCGCGACGGTCACTTCCTTGCCGCGGAATTTGCCGGGCAGGATCGAGCCGCCATAGACGAACACCGACGGTACGTTGAGGCGGACCATCGCCATCATCATGCCCGGCAGGGACTTGTCACAGCCTGCGAGCCCGACGAGGGCGTCATAGCCGTGGCCGCGCATGGTGAGTTCGACGGAGTCGGCGATGACGTCGCGGGAAGCCAGCGAGGCCTTCATGCCCTCGTGGCCCATCGCGATGCCGTCGGTGACGGTGATGGTGACGAACTCGCGCGGCGTGCCATTGGCGGCCGCGACGCCGTGCTTCACGGCCTGCGCCTGGCGCATGAGCGAGATATTGCAGGGAGCAGCCTCGTTCCAGCAGCTGGCGACGCCAACAAAGGGCTGGTGGATCTGCTGACCGGACAGACCCATAGCGTAATAGTAGGAGCGATGCGGGGCGCGCTCCGGTCCCTCCGTCACATGACGGCTGGGGAGCTTCTTCTTATCGATGACTCTGGCGTCCATTACTCGTTCCGGCATTCCACGGCCAAAGCCGTTACTCGTTCCGCGCCATTGGAGCGGGCCAACGGTGCCTGGATAGACCAGCAACCACTGTGCTTCGGAGACCGCTCCCTCCTCGCCCTACTTTATGGCTGAATGGCGGCGTATGGGTTTACGGACCGCGGCTCCCCGAACGATGGGGCAGGACCTGTGTCGCCGGAGCAACAGTGATGCGCGGAGCACACGGTGGGGAGTCTGGCAGGACGCGCGACCCGAGGCGGCAACTGGGGTTCGTCATCGTTCGCGCGCTTGCATGAACGCCGCCGGCAGGCGCAAGAGAGTTGCCTCCAGCGAGGCTCCCGGCCTGGCTGGCCGAAGTGTCGCAGTCCGATGTGCCGGACCGCCAGGAGATTTGCCTTGCAGCGCTGGATCGTCGCCGCCCTCGGCGCGCTCGCGGTCGTGCTCTCCGGGTGCTTCACCAGCGAGGTGCCGCTGGTCGACGGCACCAATGCCGACTACCCTTTCCAGTCGCTCAGTATCCGCAACGAGGTCGGCGAGAATGCCACTCTGATCCGCCAGGACGACCACTACGTCTTCGCCGACGATCTCGACGAAGGCTTCGACATCTATTTCGATGATTTCGGCGGCGGATTGTATCTGATGCGCTTCGCCAGCGTCGCCGAGGACGGAACGCTGCAGTCGCTCTACGCCGTCGTCTTCCTTGACCCGGGAGCGGGGACCGTGGCCGTCTACCGCTCAATTGTCCGTGACGAGGACTTTGCCGCGGGCATCCGTCACTGCGTGCAGGACGGGGTGGAACTCCTCCTCGCGTGCCTTGACGAACCCGCGCCGCTCATCGGGATCGTGCGCGCCGCGATCGCGGCCGGCGAGGCACCCGAGGACATCTACGCCATCACAGCGATGGATTGACCGGAGGCGCCTCGTTGCCGACAACACCGGCCCGGCCGGATCAGCGACCTCGCGCCGTTTCACTTCCTGGAGGATCTGCCCGGATGAGACTTTGCTTCGCTGCGCTGCTGACAGCGCTGTCGGCCACGCTTTCGGGGTGCTTCATCAGCGACGAGCCGCTGATCA
>CAXNGA010000147.1:0-5562 GCA_964201375.1 Kaistiaceae bacterium | reverse complement strand
GCCGCACGCCTCCGCGGCGTGCCCACGATCGTCCATGACCAGAACGCGGTGCTCGGCCGCGCCAACCGCTTCCTCGCGGCGCGCGTCACCAGGATCGCGACCGCGACCGCCGCGCTGAGGCTGCCACCCGAGCTTGCGGCCAAGGCGGTGCTGACGGGCAACCCGGTGCGGCCTGCGGTGCGCGATGCCGCCCGCATGCAGTATGCGGCCCTGGAGGAGGGCGGCGCGCTGCGGCTCCTGGTATTCGGCGGCAGCCAGGGCGCGCGGTTCCTTTCCGATGTCGTGCCGGAGGCGATCAGCCGGCTGCGGCCGGAGTTGCGCGGCCGGATCATCCTCGTGCAGCAGTGCCGGCCCGAGGACATGGAGCGGGTCGATGCGATGTACCGCAGCCTCAACCTCGAGGTCCGGCTCGCGCCCTTCTTCAGCAATCTCCCGGCGCTGATCGCCGAGAGCCATCTCGTGGTCTCGCGCGCCGGCGCATCCACGGTATCGGAGCTTGCGGTGATCGGCCGACCGGCAATCATGATCCCGCTGCCCGGCGCGATCGACCAGGACCAGCGCGCCAACGCCCAGACGCTCGTATCCGCGGGTGGCGGCTGGATGCTGGACGAACGCACCCTGGACGCACGGTCGCTCGCGGCCGAACTCGGCGCGCTCCTGGACGATCCGAGCCGCCTCCGCCGCGCCGCGGCCGCCTCGCGGGCCGCGGGCGTGGACGACGGGGCGGAGCGGCTCGCCGATCTCGTCGAGGAGGTAGCGCTGCAGGCCCAACGCGGCAGCAAGCGCGGCGCTGCCGCGGGCAAAGGAGCGCAGGCATGAAGATGTCCCTCGACATCGGGCCGATTCACTTCGTCGGCATCGGCGGTATCGGCATGAGCGGCATCGCCGAGGCGATGGTGACGCTCGGCTACCGTGTGCAGGGCTCGGACGTGGCCGAGAGCGCCAACGTCGCGCGCCTTCGCGGCAAGGGCATTCCCGTGGCCGTCGGGCACGCGGCAGTGAACCTCGGCGAAGCAAGGGTCGTCGTCGTTTCCTCGGCCATCAAGCGCGACAATCCTGAGCTCCAGGCGGCGCGGGAGCGGCTGCTGCCGGTCGTCCGCCGCGCGGAGATGCTGGCCGAACTGATGCGCCTGAAATCGGCGATCGCCATCGCTGGCACGCACGGGAAGACCACCACGACATCGATCGTTGCGGCGGTCCTCGATGCCGGCGGCTTCGACCCCACCGTCATCAATGGCGGCATCATCAACGCCTACGGCTCGAACGCGCGCATGGGCGACGGCGAATGGATGGTCGTCGAAGCGGACGAATCCGACGGTACCTTCGTGAAGCTGCCGGCCGACATCGCGCTCGTCACCAACATCGATCCAGAGCATCTCGATCACTACGGCACGTTCGACCGTGTGCGCGATGCGTTCCGGCAGTTCGTGGAGAACGTGCCGTTCTACGGTTTCGCGGTCATGTGCGCCGATCATCCCGAAGTTCAGGCGCTGGTTGGCCGGATCGAGGATCGCCGCATCATCACTTACGGTGCCAACCCGCAGGCCGACGTCCGCTACAGCGGGCTCGTGACCAAGGGCCTCGAGCAGCACTTCGAGGCCGTCATCCGCGACCGGACGACGGGGAGCGTCGAGACCATCCAGGACCTCGTCCTGCCGATGCCGGGCGAGCACAACGTCCAGAACGCCACGGGCGCCATCGCCATCGCGCGCCAGCTCGGCATGACGGGCGAGGCGATCCGCAAAGGGCTGGCCGCCTTCTCTGGCGTGAAGCGCCGTTTCACCCACACCGGAAGCTGGAACGGCGTCGAGGTGTTCGACGACTACGGTCACCATCCGGTCGAGATCGCGGCGGTGCTGCGGGCCGCGCGCGCATCGACGAAGGGGCGTGTCATCGCCGTCGTCCAGCCCCATCGCTACACCCGGCTCCGCGACCTGTTCGACGGCTTCTGCACCGCGTTCAACACGGCCGACACGGTCTTCGTCGCCCCGATCTATGCCGCGGGCGAGACGCCGATCGAAGGGATCGACCGGGACCGCCTCGTCGAGGGCCTTCGCCTGCACGGCCACCGCGATGCCCGGCCGCTCGACGGGCCCGAATCCCTGGCGCAGGAAATCGCGGCGACGGTACGGCCGGGCGACTATGTGGTCCTTCTCGGCGCCGGCAACATCACGCAGTGGGCGAACAGCCTGCCGAAGGATCTCGCGGCGCTTCCGCGCTAGGTCCTGCCCCGGCTTCGACGGCCAGAGGTCGATCGTCGAAGACATGGTGCCTCGGCTTGCCACAACCGGCCTGCCGAGGTCTGCACGGTATCGGCCGCGTCCCGAATACCCCTTGCGCCGGGGCGGGTTGCGTTCATGCTCGCCGGCATGGCCAGAACCTGTCTCGTGCTCCGCCACGTCGCCTTCGAAGACCTCGGCGTCCTGACGCCGGTGCTCGAGGCGGCGGGCTACACGATCGAGATTCACGACCTCGGCTGCGGAGCGTTTCCGGGCCGAGGAACGAATACGTCCGACCTCCTGGTCGTGCTCGGCGGGCCAATCGGGGTCCAGGATGCGGAAACGTACCCGTTCATCGTCGACGAGATCGAAGCCATACGCGCCCGCCTCGACGCTGGCCGGGCGACGCTCGGCATCTGCCTCGGCCACCAGATGATTGCGGCGGCGCTCGGCGCGAGGGTCGCGGCGGGAGCGGAGAAGGAGATCGGCTGGGGCCCGATCCGGCTCACCGATGCCGGACGCCGGTCGGTGCTCAGCCAGCTCTCCGAGCAGCCGGTGCTGCACTGGCACGGCGACGCCGCCGCCCTGCCACCGGGCGCCACCTGCCTTGCCGCTCCCGCCGCCTGTCCGAATCAGGCGTTCGCGATCGGCAGGCACGTCCTCGGGCTCCAGTTCCATGTCGAGCTCGACCCGACGCGGGTCGAGCAATGGCTCATCGGCCATGCCGCGGAACTCGCGGCCGCGCGCATCGACCCGCGCTCGATCCGCTCGGACACCGCGAAGTACGGGCCGAGGACAGCCGAACTCGGCGCCGAGGCGATCACATACTGGCTGGCCGGGCTGGCGGCCTAACCCGGCACTGCCTCGTCCTCGTCGGCTGCGGGCTTCTCGTCGCGCCTGGTGAGTTCGCGCACGATGTCCGACAGGCGCGGCGGCCGCGCCTGCACGAAGGGCAGGGGGCGGCAGACGTCGATGGCGGCGATGCCGACGCGGGCCGTCAGGATGCCGTTGATGACGCCCTCGCCGAGCCGCGCCGAGATGCGGGCAGCGATGCCGTGGCCGAGGATCTGCTGGATCATCGATTCCCCGGCCGCCATGCCGCCGGTGATGGCGAGATGGCCGACGGCGCGCCGGGTGAGTCTGATGAAGCCGAAGACGCCGGGCCTGCCGCCATAGAGTGTCGACAGGCGCCGGATGAGCCGGAGGATCTCGGCCAGAACGAAGAGGACATCGACGAGCGCGCGCGGCGAGATTGCCGTCACCACCGAGACGCGCTTCGCGGACGCCATCACCATCCTGCGTGCAGCCTCGTCCATGCTCGCAAGCACCTCCCGCTCGGCAAGGCCGACGAGGTCACGGCCGTCGATGATCTCGCGGAGATGGCCGGAGAGCGCACGGCGCCCGCGGGCAAGTTCCGGCCGGGCGCCGTAGAGTTCGATGAGTTCGCGGCAGGCGGCCTGCGCGATGGTGCGGTCGTCGGTTGCTACTGCCTCGGCGGCCTTCGTCTGGATGTCGCCGATGCGGCGGAGGCGGAAGAGGCCGATGACCTCGCGGGCTGCAAGGACGAGGAGCGCGATCACTACGACCGCAGTGAGCGCCACACCCACCCAGCCGAGCCATCCGGTCCGCTCGAAAAGGGAGCGGACGAGGTTGTCCACGGCCAGGCCGAGCGCGAGGAGGACCAGACCGCCGACGCCTGCAACGAGCAGGCGCGACCAGCGGTGGCGGCGGTGAAGCGGCGGGACCGGGGCGGGCAGGGTTGCGATGTCCGCGAACGGATCGGGCTCCTCGACGATCACCGGGCTTGCGACGGCATCGGTCAGCCTGTCGTCCGCTTCGTCCGCAAGGCGCACCTTGGACAGATCGAAGGCGGCCGGGCGGCGGCGCTCGTCGTCCTTCATGCGAGGCGGTCCCCGATGAGGTAGTCGAGCGCTCTGTCGAGCCGGATGTGCGGCAGCGAGAGCGTGACGCCTTCCGCCGTCTTCTCGAGCGGCGGCGGACGGAAGCGGATGAACCGCACCGGGGGCGCATCGCCGCCTTCGCCCTCGCGGAACGGCTCGTCGGGATCGTCGGGAAGGTCGCCTGGGAACAGCGCGACCTCGCTCTTGCCGTTGAAGGTCTCGTTGTTGAGCACCTCGCCCTTCATCGGCGTGCCGATGATGCTGGGCAGGCGTTCGCCGCCGGAGACGACCGTGCCCTCGCGCGTCGCCCGCACGGAGGCGAGCGCCAGCGCCTCGAAGCCGGCGCCGCTGATCCTGGCGCGCTCGATGACGCGGCCGAGGAGGCGATGGAGGATCGCTTCGAGCCTGTCGTGGTCGCGGTGGTGGAGGTGATCGGCCTTGGTCGCGGCAAGAAGGATGCGGTCGATCCGGCGCGACACGAGGCGGGACAGGAGGTTGCCGCGACCGGGCCGGAAGCAGGCGAGGATCTCGCCGAGCGCCGTTTCGAGGTCGAGGAGGGCGGCCGGCCCGGCGTTGAGCGCCTGGAGCGCGTCGACGAGCACGATCTGACGGTCGAGGCGGGTGAAGTGGTCTCGGAAGAAGGGGCGGACGACGACCGACTTGTACGCCTCGTAGCGCCGCTGCATCATCGCGGCGAGCGAGCCGCGCGGCGGCGAGCCGGTCGCCTTCCGGACGAGCGGGGAGAAGGTGAGGGCCGGCGAGCCTTCGAGGTCGCCCGGCATCAGGAAGCGGCCGGGTGGCAGGGTCGAGAGCGACCGCCGATCGTCGCGGCAGGCTTTCAGGTATGCGGTGAAAAAGGCCGCCAGTTCGCGCGCGAGCGCCTCGTCTTCCGGGGCGTCGGGGTCGATGGACCGAAGCCGGGCGAGCCATTTGTCACCGGTGCCGTGGCGCGAGGTATCCGCAGCGCGTGTGGTCGTCTCGGTGGACCAGGTGGCATAATCCTTGGCGAGGAGCGGCAGGTCGAGAAGCCATTCGCCCGGATAATCGACGATGTCGACGTTGAGCTTGCCGCGCCCGAAGCGGCGGCCGAGGAAGGTGGCTGACTCGTAGGCGATCGTCAGGCGGAGTTCGCTGATGCGGTAGGTCGAATCGGGCCAGATACGCTTCTCGACCATGTCGGAGACATGCTTCTCGTAGTCGAAGCGCGGCACGGCATCGTCGGGCTGGGGTTCGAGCGCCGCGCCGGAGACGCGGCCCGATGCGTAGGCCCTGAACAGCGGCAGACGACCGCCATGGACGAGGTTGTGGACGAGCGCGGTGATGAACACGGTCTTCCCGGCGCGGGAAAGGCCGGTGACGCCGAGGCGGATACTCGGCGAGCCTATCCCGGTCGCGCGCTCGGCGAGATTGGTGAGGGCAATGCGGGCCTCGTCGGCCAGGCT
>CAXNGA010000146.1:0-5589 GCA_964201375.1 Kaistiaceae bacterium | reverse complement strand
CCTCGATGGCGTTGCGGCAAAGGTTCATCAGGACGCGGAACAGCTGGTCGGGGTCGGCATCGATCTCGAGCGAGGACGGAACGTGGTTCTCCCAGGTGATCTCGGGATGGTTCTCGAGGTTCAGGACCTGCGCGACCTCCGCCACGACGATTCCGAGCCGGACGAGCCGGCGCTCGGGCGCTGCCTCGAGCGGCTTGCCGTAGGTCAGCGTCGCCTGGGCGAAATTGATCGCCCGGTCGAGCGCCGCGATCAGCTTTGGCGCGAAGCGCTGCACCGCGGGGTCGGGGAGAGCGCTGATGCGGTCCGAGAAGAGCTGTGCCGAGGCCAGCATGTTGCGAAGGTCGTGGCTGATCTTCGACACGGCAAGGCCGAGCTCGGCAAGGCGGCGCTGCTGCTGCAGCGTGTTCTGAAGGTCCGTCTGCATCTTCGCGAGGCGCTCCTCCGCGACGCCGAACTCGTCGGTCCGGCGGCTCGGGCGGATGATCCGCGAGGCATCCTCGGGCGCTTCCGTGAACGTCACCATGTTCTGCGACATGCGCCGCATCGGGCGCACGAACATGCGCTGCAGCGCCAGGAACACGAGCGCCCCGGTGAGTGCGGAAAGGATCAGCGTCATCCAGATCGAGTTGACCGAGGAGGCGAGCATCGCTGCCCGGAGGTCGTCGTCGATCATGATGAGCTCGAGCTCGCCTCCGCCCGGCGTGTCGTCCACCACGCGCAGCATCCGGTCGCCGCCGAAGAACAGCGTCTCGAGCGCGGCGCGGATGTTGCCGAATACCGATGGCTGGCGCAGATCCGTGACCTGGTGGATCTCGCTCGGCATCGATGATGTCGAGGCGATGAGGCGGCTGATGCCGCCCTGGCGGATGGCGATGGCGTCAGCGCCCACCTGGGCGAGGAGCTGGTCCTGGATCGCGCGCGGGACCTCCATCACGTCGCTCGCGGTGAGCACGATGCTGGCGGCCGACGCCGTCGCGAGCCGGTCCCGAAGCCACGAGATGCGGAAGTTCGCGATCGCCGGCACGTAGATCAGCACCTGGCTGGCCATCACGAAGATGATCGTGAGGGCCAGGAGCTTGAACGACAGCCCCACGCGGACGCGGCGCGGCGGATTCTCGGGCGGGGGTGTCGTGGCGGCGGCGCTCAGGGCGTTCCGTCCTTGCGGCGGACAGCGGATTTGCCCTCTATTCTGGGCGCAACCTCCCCGCGGGTCAAATCGCGACCGTGAAGGTCAGGTATCGCGCGCCGCGAGCCGTAGGCGCGCCAGCCGGCGGCGGCGGTGCCACCAGTGGACGAACACCGGCACCAGCGCGAGGAGGGCGATCACGAAGCCTGTCAGGACGGACGGCGACGAGAATACGGAAACCGACACCTCGCACGTGCCGGCATCGGCGCAGCCCGGATTGGCGGCCTCCTGCGCGGCGACGATGTCCTCGAGCGCCGCGCCGAAGAAGGCGAAGCTCACCGTCCACGGCAGAAGGCCGATCGTGGTCGCCACGACGAAGGTCGAGACGCTCACGCCGAAGATGGCAGGCAGCGCGTTCGACGCCCAGTACGGCATCACCGGGATCAGCCGCAGCACGATCAGGAGGGAGAAGGCGTTTTCGCGGAAGCCCTCGGCGATGGCCTTGATCCGCGGGCCGAGCTGGGACATCCGCCGCCGCGTCCAGCCCGCGAGCGCGGTGCGTGCCACGAGGAACACGCCGAGCGATCCGAGGACGGCGCCGACCGTGGTGATGATGCCGCCCACGATGCCGCCGAACATGATGCCGCCGACGATCGTGAAAACCGATCCGCCGGGCACCGAGAAGACCACCGCCAGCATGTAGACCCCGACATAGGCGGCGGTCGCGAGCGCGGGCTGGTCCTCGACGAAGCCGACCAGGGCGCTGCGGAACCGGATGATGTTGGAGAGTGACAGATACTCGCCGAGCCCGAAGGCGAAGGCCGCTATGCCGACGATGATCATGAGGACGAGGGGGCTCCACCGGAGCGCGACGGAAAGCCGGCCGCCGCGAACGCCCTCCTCTGCCGCGACGACGGCCTCCGCCGCATCCTCGGCGGCCGCCATCGCATCGGCGGCATCGTTCTGGGGCAGACGCTTGGTCATTCCGGAACTTCAACGTCACAGGGGGGCGTTCGCTGCCCGTGCCCTTGGCGACAGCATAGCGCCTGCCCATCTGAAGGCGATAGGCGGGACATCGCGTGTCACGAAGGCCGTTCGCATTGACCTTGTGGAGCCCGTTCCGTATAAGCCGGCCGCGAAAGGCGCGGCTGCCCGGCGGCCGCTTTCCCATGCCCCTTTCAGGGGTGCCGGGTTGGGCCTTTCGCCATCTAGGATCGACGGACCGGGTACGGACCGCGAGCACGCGGGAGCGAACGAACAATGAAGCGGACCTATCAGCCCAGCAAGCTCGTCCGGAAGCGCCGGCACGGCTTCCGTTCACGCATGGCCACCGTCGGTGGCCGTGGCGTGATCAACAACCGCCGCGCGCACGGCCGCAAGCGCCTTTCGGCCTGAGACCGGCGCCCGGCGCGCCCGATTTACGGAGCGCCGCCTTGGATCGTCTCACCAGCCGAAGGGACTACCTCGCAGTAGCGAAGGGCCGGAGGGCCGGGCGACCGGCTTTCCTCATCCAGGCGCTGGCGCGCCCGGCCGAAGGGCCGCCGCGCTTCGGCTTCACCGTCACGCGGAAGATCGGCAATGCCGTCGTCCGCAACCGTGTCCGCCGCCGGCTCAGGGAAGCCGTCCGGCTCATCGGTCACAGCGCAGCGACCCCCGGCACGGATTATGTGCTTGTGGGTCGCGCTGGCGCCCTTGATCGCAGCTTCGATCGCATCCTCGCCGATCTTGCCGGAGCGCTCGCCGAGCTCGGCGGGCGCCGAACGACTTCACCGCCGGTAGCGGCGCGCCAGGGCTGAGCGATGACAGGCAATAACCGCAACTTCCTCGTCGCGATCGGCCTGTCGATCCTCGTCCTTGTGCTCTGGCAGGTCTTCGTCGCCAATCCGCAGCTGGAGCAGGCGCAGCGGGAAGCCGCCGTGCAGCAGGCCGCGCAGATGCTCGAGCAGCAGGCAGCGACGGATACGCCGCTCCCCGCCGATCCGGGCGTCACCCCGGCTACCCCCGATGCGGCCGCGCGCTTCGAGACGCGGGCAGATGCCGTTGCGGCGACCACGCGCATCCCGATCCAGACCGCGCGGGTCTCCGGCTCGATCAACCTCACCGGTGGCGTCATCGACGACCTCCGCCTCCTCGACTATCGCGAGACCGTCGAGGCCGGCAGCCCGACCATCGTCCTGCTCTCGCCGGCCGGCGGCCCCGATGGCTATCTCGCCGATTTCGGCTGGAGCCGCTCGGGTGGATCGGTGGTCGATGCGAGCACGGTCTGGACGGCGCCGGCCGGCGCCGTCCTGACGCCCGTCACGCCCGTCACGCTCACCTTCGACAACGGCGCGGGCCTCGTTTTCACCCGCATCATCTCGATCGACGCGAACTACCTCTTCACCGTCACCGACACCGTCGCCAACGCCAGCGCGGGCGATGCCGCGATCGCCCCGTACGGCCGCATCCGCCGTCTGGGCGAGCCGCTGTCGACCGGCTTCTTCATCCTGCACGAGGGCATGATCGGCGCCTTCGGCGACGAGGGACTGCAGCAGCTCGACTACGCGGCGCTCGCCGACGGGGGATACCAGCCCAGCAACACGGCCGACGGCGAGCAGTACGACCCGACGACCGCGGGCTGGCTCGGCATCACCGACAAGTACTGGGCCGTCACGCTCATCCCGGAGCAGGGCCGCCCCTTCACCGGCTCCTTCACCCGCCAGACCGGCGGCGCGCTCGGCCTCCGCTACCAGGCCGACTTCATCGGCGAGACCCGTACGGTTCCCGCCGGCGGGACGGCGACGGTGACCAACCACCTCTTCGCAGGCGCGAAGGAAGTCGCGGTCATCAACGCCTATCGCGACGAACTCAGCCTGGAGCGGTTCGACTTCCTCGTCGACTGGGGCTGGTTCCACTTCATCACCCGCCCGATGTTCTGGTTCCTGGACATCCTGTTCCAGGTGGTGGGGAATTTTGGCGTCGCCATCCTGCTCGTCACGGTCTTCCTCAAGGGCGTCTTCTTCCCGCTCGCCAACCGGTCGTACCAGTCGATGGCGTCGATGCGGAAGGTGACTCCGCAGGTGACGGCGATCCGCGAACGCTACAAGGACGACCGGGCGAAACAGCAGCAGGCGATGCTGGAGATCTACCGCAAGGAGAAGATCAATCCGATTGCCGGCTGCTGGCCGGTGCTGATCCAGATCCCGGTGTTCTTCGCGCTCTACAAGGTGCTGTTCGTCACCATCGAAATGCGGCACGCGCCGTTCTTCGGCTGGATCCAGGATCTTTCCGCGCCCGACCCGACCTCGTTCGTCAACCTCTTCGGCCTTATTCCCTTCGAGGCGCCGGTGTTCCTGCAGATCGGCATCTGGCCGATCATCATGGGCATCACGATGTGGGTGCAGTTCCAGCTGAACCCGCAGATGCCCGGCACGCCGCGCTGGATTTTCTCGCTGCTTCCGGTTGTGTTCACCTTCATGCTGGCAACGTTCCCGGCCGGCCTCGTGATCTACTGGGCGTGGAACAACTTCCTGTCGGTGGTGCAGCAGAGCTACATCATGAAGCGGAACGGCGTGGAGGTGGATCTCATCGGCAACATCCGCTCCACGTTCCGCCGCAAGCCGAAGCCCGCCGAGGCCAAGGCCGCGGAAGTCACCAAGCCGACCGAAAAGCCGAAGAAGAGCTAGCTGCTCGTTCCCGGGCGCGGCCAGGCGCCTGCCGCGGCCGGGCCGCGTACCGGCGGCTACGCCTCGCCGCCGGCCAGGCGGAAAGCCTCCAGCTCGCGCTCGACGGCCTCCTCCGCGCTCTCCTGCCGTCGGCGCCACTCCTTCTCGAGCGCCTGGCCGTCCGCCACCGCGGTGGCGATGGCCGCGCGGATGCGGCGCTCCTCGGCGCGCAGCCTTTCCATCGCCTCCTCGGCCTTCGCGGTCGCCTGCCGTTGTTCCTCGGCGAGCGCTTCAGATCGCTGTTCGGCGGCGGTGAGTTTCGCGCGATCCGGCCTCGGCGGCGCCTTCGCTTGCTTCGCCTCCTCCTCGGGCGGATCGACGCCGCCCGGATCGATGTCGGCGATGCGCGGCCGCACCGCCTCGGTGCCGAACTTCAGATCCGACCCGACCGGCCGCTTCAGCACCACGTCCGGCTGTGCGGTCGCTGCCGCCACCACGTCCGCCTCGTCGGTCTCTGCCGCGAGCCCGAGCGCGAACAGGTCCTGACGCGCCCCGAACGCCCGCAGCGCTGCAGCCTTGCTCCCGGTCGCCACCGCCAGTTCGTGGAAGCCGATCTGCGTCCGGAACACTTTCAGCCTGCGCGTGGAAGCCTTTGCCATGCCGCGAGTGTGGCGCGGCGTGTGCCGCGCGACAATCGGGAATGGCGGGACGACGGAACCGGGATCGTGCCGGTCCCGTGTCAATCGGCATGCAAAAGGGACCCCCTATCGGCGTGCAAAAGGGACCCCCTCGGGGCACGGCGGAGCAGGCCGCGAGCGA
>CAXNGA010000145.1:0-5593 GCA_964201375.1 Kaistiaceae bacterium | reverse complement strand
TAATACTGCGCCGAACGCTTGGCCGCCTGCGCGATCGCATCAGAGGCCTGCCGCTTGGTGCCGACATAGAGCACGCGGCCACCGTTGGCGACGGTATCCGACACGGCCTGCAGCGCGCGCGCCAGCATCGGCACGGTCTGCGCGAGGTCGACGATGTGGATGTTGTTGCGGACGCCGAAGATGAACGAGGCCATCTTCGGGTTCCAGCGGTGCTTCTGGTGGCCAAAATGAACACCGGCTTCCAGAAGCTGGCGCATGCTGAAGTCAGGCAGAGCCATGGCTCGCGTATCTCCGTTTTTCCGGTTGAACCTCCGCGGGGCGCGCGGCGAAAGCCGCTGTGTGGGCACCGGAAGGACCAACCGTTCGGCGAAGCCGACGGAGACCCTGTTAGAACCCCGCGTGTGGAATGCGGCGGCGTATAGCGGCGAAGGCGCCGGAAGGCAAGGAGCATGGCGGCCGCGTTTGCTTCGGAACCGCAGTCCCCTGTATCGGCTGCGGCGACAGAAGCGCACTCTGCCCGCCATGACCCACTTCGCAGCGACCGTCCTTACTCTCTTTCCGGAGCTCTTCCCCGGCCCGCTCGGCGCGAGCCTCGTCGGACGTGGTCTCGCGGACGGCCTGTGGTCGATCGAGGCGCGCAACATCCGCGACTCGGCGACCGACCGCCATCGCACGGTGGACGATACGCCGTCGGGCGGCGGTGCCGGGATGGTGCTGCGGGCGGATGTGCTGGCTGCAGCGATCGATTCGGCCAGCCCGGCGGGTGACGCGCGCCCTCGCCTCCTGATGAGCCCGCGCGGCGTGCCCATGACGCAGGCGCTGGCCCGCGAGCTCGCGGCCGGTCCCGGCGTCGTCATCGTCGCCGGCCGGTTCGAAGGGATCGACGAGCGGGTGATCGAGAGCCGCGGCCTCCGCGAGGTGTCCATCGGCGACTATGTTCTTTCGGGCGGAGACATCGCGGCCATGGCGATTCTCGACGCAGTGGTCCGTCTCCTTCCGGGCGTTCTGGGAAACGCCGCCTCGATCGAAAGCGAGAGCTTTTCGGACGGGCTTCTCGAATACCCGCACTACACTCGGCCGCAGGTGTTCGAGGGCCGGGCGATCCCGGACATCCTCACTTCGGGCGACCACGGAAGGATTGCGGCCTGGCGCCGCGGCGAGGCGGAACGGTTGACCGCCGAGCGACGGCCGGACCTGCTGAAGGGCCGCATCGGGTTCGACCGGCAGTAGGTTTGCGGCGTCTGGACGGCTGGGCGGCCGCGTCGCTGCCCGGGAGTGACGGCAAACCTCGGCCAGCCTTCGTGGAAGCGTGTGGCGGCGCCGCATTGTCCATCGACAAGCCTCCGGCGTTCCTGTATGGACCCGCCAACATCAGCCGACCGGTGGTTCGCGGCGCTGGCGCAAGCGCCGGATAGCCGTTACCGTCGACGGCCAGCCAGGGTTCCCTGCCATGAACATCATTCAGCAGCTCGAGAAAGAGCAGGCGGACATCGTCGCCGCCAAGCGCCCCGTTCCGGAATTCGCTCCGGGCGATACGCTCCGTGTCAACGTGAAGGTCACTGAAGGCACCCGCACCCGTGTGCAGGCCTATGAGGGCGTGTGCATCGCACGTTCCGGCGGCGGGCTCTCCGAGAGCTTCACCGTGCGCAAGATTTCTTATGGCGAGGGCGTCGAGCGCGTCTTCCCGGTCTACTCGCCACAGATCGACTCGATCGTCGTCGTCCGCCGCGGCAAGGTCCGTCGCGCCAAGCTCTATTATCTCCGCGGCCTGCGCGGTAAGTCGGCCCGCATCGTCGAGCGGACTGAAGCCAGGGTCACCGCCGCCGAGTAGCGGCCAGCGCGGCGGAGGCGGCCTTGTCGATCGACAGTCCCGCAACCGCCGCACACGCGACCGACACCCCACTCAGGAGCGCTTTCGACGCGACGCAGCCACTGGCGCGTCGCGGCATCAGCCGTCGCGCGCTCATCTTCGGCGCTGCGGCCGCCCTTCCCGTCGCGATCTCCGGCTATGCCGTCGCGGTGGAACCCCGAAGCGGGCCTCTCCTCAGCACCTACCAGCTCAGCCCGCCAGACTGGCGCCCTTCCGACGGCCTCCTTCGCATCGGCATCGTTGCGGACCTGCATGCGTGCGAACCGTTCATGCCGGCGCACAGGGTCGAGGAGATCGTGGAAGCTGCGAACCGGCTCCAGCCGGACATCTTCGTCCTCCTTGGTGATTTCGTCGAAGGCCTGCACGGCTTCTACGCAAGGCCGATCCCCATGGCGGACTGGGCCGACCCGATGGCGCAGCTCAGGTCGCCGCTCGGCTCCTTTGCGATCCTTGGCAATCACGACTGGTGGCATGACCCCACCGACAACGCCGGCGCGATCCGAGCGACCCTCGAGGCACGGGGAGTTCCCGTGCTGGAGAACGACGCAGTCCTGGTCCGGCGCATCGGAACACAGGGCTTCTGGCTCGGAGGCCTCGGCGACCAGCTTGCCTTCAAGGGCACCGGCCGAGGTGTCGATGACATGGCCCGGCTCCTGTCGCAGGTCCCGGACGATGGGCGGCCGGCCATTCTCCTGGCGCACGAGCCCGATGTGTTCCGGCAGGTGCCGGCGCGGTTCGGCCTGACGCTGTCCGGGCACACGCATGGCGGCCAGATCGCTCTGCCGCTGATCGGCCGCTTTCCGGTAGCTTCGCACTACGGCCGGCAATACGCCTACGGCCACGTCTTCGAGCGGAACCAGCATCTCGTCGTATCGGCGGGCCTGGGCGTCTCCGGCTTCCCGTTCCGCCTCGGCGTGCCGCCGGAGATCGTGCTGGTCGAGGTCGGAGCGCCGGAGACGCTAGCGCTCCACAATGCCCAGAATCGGGCCGAACAGACCGCCGCCCTGTCGCTCTAGCTGCGGCGCGTAGATCGACGAGACCGAGCCGTCGAGGTAAAGCGCATCGCGCGCGCCCATCCGGTCCCGGAAGAAGACCGCGAAATCGTAGAACGTGACGCCGCCCTGGGACAGCACGAATGCCACCGTGTTCGGCCCGACGACGCCGACGCCGTTCCGGACTTTTCGCGAATCGCTGTCGACGAGGAAACGCGGATGGATCGCGCCGTCGATGAGAAGCATGGGCCCGGACTGCGTGGCGTAGAGGGCCGGCGGCCGCTCCGCCAGGAAGCGCCGCGTCTCGGCAACCCCCGCCACGCCATTGCCCCACCAGAAGATGCCGTTCGGCATCAGGTGGAAATTGCCGGGCCCCTCATTGGTGTTCGCGGCCTTGAGCTCGGCGCCACCCTCGACATAGAGGCCGACAGGACCGTAGTCGTCGTCGAACATGCCGGCATTCATGGCGAAGGAGAGCCGCAGCCCCTGACCCGCCAGCGCCGCATCGACGGCGCGGAACGTACGGTAGGGCGCGCCGCTCGCATCCCTCCAGAACAGGCGCAGGTCGGACTGGCTCAGGTCGGCGATGCAGACGGTGTAGTCGACGCCGCCATACTCGATCTCCTCGCAGCTCGGAGGGGCGGCCAGCGCCACGGGCGGGCCGGCCAGGACGGGGAGCGACAAGACGGCTGCTGCCATGCCCACCCGGCAGGCGCGGAGAACTTGACCGCGTGTAGTGGCGTATCCCATATCAGCGGTCCAAACCCTAGAAAGCCCTTGTGTTTGCCATGGCTGCGACCACGCTCTACGACAAGATCTGGACCGATCATCTGGTGGACGACGCTCCCGATGGGACCGCCCTCCTCTACATCGATCGCCATCTCGTCCACGAGGTTACCTCGCCGCAGGCCTTCGAGGGCCTGCGGGTGGCGCACCGCAAGGTGCATGCCCCTGAGAAGACCCTCGCGGTCGTCGATCACAACGTGCCCACGAGCGACCGCCGGTTCGGCATCTCGGACCCCGAATCGGCAACGCAGGTTGCCACTCTGGCGGAGAATGCGGCCGAATTCGGGGTCGAATACTTCAACGAGCTCGATCGCCGCCAGGGTATCGTCCACATCGTGGGCCCCGAGCAGGGCTTCACGCTGCCCGGCATGACGATCGTCTGCGGCGACAGCCACACCTCCACGCACGGCGCCTTCGGGGCACTGGCACATGGCATCGGCACCAGCGAGGTGGAGCACGTCCTCGCCACGCAGACGCTGATCCAGCGGAAGGCGAAGAACATGCGCGTGACGGTAGACGGGACCCTGCCCGACGGCGTCACCGCGAAGGACATCATCCTCGCCATCATCGGCAGGATCGGCACCGCAGGCGGCACCGGCCATGTGCTGGAATATGCCGGTGAAGCGATCCGCGCCCTCTCGATGGAAGGCCGGATGACGATCTGCAACATGTCGATCGAAGGCGGCGCCCGCGCCGGCCTGATCGCGCCGGACCAGACGACGTTCGACTACATCCGCGGTCGCCCCAAGGCGCCTACGGGCGCCAACTGGGACGCCGCGATGCGCTACTGGGAGACGCTGCGCTCCGACGACGACGCGCATTTCGACACCGAGATCCGCCTCGATGCCGGCTCGCTGCCGCCGCTCGTCACCTGGGGCACCAGCCCCGAGAACGTGATCACCATCGACGGCCGCGTGCCGGATCCGGCTGACATCGCCGATCCGGACAAGCGCCGCGCGATCGAGCGCGCCCTCGCCTATATGGGCCTGGAAGCCAACACGCGGATCCAGGACGTGTCGATCAACCGCGTCTTCCTCGGCTCCTGCACCAATGGCCGCATCGAGGATCTCCGCGCCGCGGCAAAGGTCATCGCCGGCTACAAGGTCCACGAGGGCGTCTCGGCAATGGTCGTTCCCGGCTCGGGCCTCGTGAAGGAACAGGCCGAGGCCGAAGGGCTCGACCGCATCTTCCGCGAGGCGGGCTTCGACTGGCGCGAGCCGGGCTGCTCGATGTGCCTTGCCATGAACGCCGACCGCCTTGCCCCCGGCGAGCGCTGCGCCTCGACCTCGAACCGCAACTTCGAGGGCCGCCAGGGCTTCAAGGGCCGGACGCACCTCGTCTCCCCGGCGATGGCGGCTGCCGCCGCGATCGCAGGGCGGTTCGTGGATATCCGGAACTGGCCGCGGGCGGCTTAGCCGACCCACTGACGGCAAGGACTGATCGTGGATGGCCTCGCTCTGATGCGAACCAACCCACGTGCTGGCTGGGCGATCCGGGACGTGGAGGCCATCTGTGCCGAGAGCGGCGTGTCCTGCGCTCCGCCAGGAGGCGGCGATTCCTTTGGGCGACCCTGATCGACTGGCAGAAGAGGCACTGAAATGAGCGCCGCAATCGAGATTGCGGGCCTCGCCAAGCGCTTCGGTGCGATCGAGGCCCTCCGCGGAATCGATCTCACGGTCGACCGGGGCGAGGTATTCGGCTTCCTCGGCCCCAATGGAGCCGGCAAGACCACGACGATCCGGCTGCTGCTCGACCTCATCAGACCGACACGCGGCCGCGCCCTCATCTTCGGGATCGACGCGCAGAAGGACCCGGTCGCAGTCAGGCGCCGCATCGGCTACCTGCCGGCGGAACTCGTCCTCGACCCGCGGCTCCGCGCCGGCGAACTCCTCGACTATTTCGCCAGCCTCCAGGGTGGCGTGGACCCGGCATGGCGCGCCGAACT
>CAXNGA010000144.1:0-5598 GCA_964201375.1 Kaistiaceae bacterium | reverse complement strand
CCTGACGCCGGAAGCTGAAGCCGGTCGCCTTGAACAGGAGCGCGCCCGAGCCGATGGCAAGGAGAAGCCCGGTGATCGCCATGACGAAGCCGCCGAGGCTACCCACGAGGGCATCGGGCAGCCTGAAAACGAGATCGCCGAGCACGCCGCCAAGGCCGGTCGGCAGCGGCCATCTCTCGGGCACGCCGAGCGTTGCCGCAGCGCCAGCGCCGACGACGACGCCACCCAGCCAGGCGAGCACGGTCAGACGGCGGAACCGGGTTGGCGCCGCGATCAGGAGACGCCAGCCCCAGATGATCGCCGGCAGGAGGAGAAGCGGCGCGGCGATGCCGAGGAACTGCATCACGAGGTCGGCGAGGACGGCGCCCGGGTAGCCGAGAAGGTTCTGCGCGTCCGCGTCGACGGCATTGCTGAACGACGGGTCGTCGGCGTGCCATGTCGCAAGCGCCACCGTCGCGGCGACGACGAGCGCAAGCACCAGGAGGCCCGACAGGCTCGATACGTTGCGGCGGAGAATGCGGCGCAGGATGGTCCCCTCGTCATCCTCATGGGCGAAGTCGCGGGGAGTCGGCTTCATGGCTCGGGCCATTTCAAGGCAGATCCGTCTCTGGAGGCTCGGACCGACGCTAGGCACCGTTGGTAAAGCCGCCATTAACCATCGCCGGCCGGAACGAAAAAAGGCCCCGGGCAAGCTGCCGGGGCCTTCGCGCTCCTGGGAGGAGAAGCGGCGGCGCGATCGCCGCCGCTGTCGCGCTTAGCTGTGGTAGGCGACCTCGCCATGGCTGCCGTAGTCCAGACCCTCGCGCTCCTGCTCGGGAGAGGCGCGGAGGCCGAAGATCACGTTGACGATGGCGTAGAGGATGAGGCTGCCGATGCCGGCCCAACCGATCGTGACGAGCACCGACTTGAGCTGGATCCAGAGCTGGGCGCCCATCTCGTAGCCATCGAGCGGGTAGCCGCCGAAGGTCGGCGAGGCGAGGATGCCGGTGCCGAGCGCGCCGATAATGCCACCGACAGCGTGGAGGCCGAACACGTCGAGCGAGTCGTCGTAGCCGAACATCTTCTTCACGCTGGCGCAGAAGAAGTAGCAGCCCACCGAAGCGACGGCGCCGAGCACGATCCCGCCCATCGGACCGACGAAGCCCGCCGCCGGGGTGATCGCGACGAGACCCGCGACGATACCGGACGCGGCGCCGACCACGGACGCCTTGCCCTTCGCGAGGCCTTCAACGACTGCCCAGGCGACGGCGGCAGCAGCGGTCGCAAGGAACGTGTTGATGAAGGGCAGCGAGGTGAAGGAGTTCGCTTCAAGGTTCGAACCCGCATTGAAGCCGAACCAGCCGACCCAGAGGAGCGCGGCACCGATCAGGACGTACGGCACGTTGTGCGGCGCCATGTTGTCCTTGCCGAATCCGAGGCGCTTTCCGAGGAACAGAGCCCCGACGAAGCCGCTGATGCCGGCGTTGATGTGAACGACGGTGCCGCCGGCAAAGTCGTAGGTGCCCCAGTTGAACATCATACCGCTTCCCGACCAGACCATGTGGGCGATCGGGGCGTACACGGCCGTGACCCAGAGCACGATGAAGACCATCAGCGGGAAGAACTTGATGCGCTCGGCGAAGCCGCCGACGATCAGGGCAGCCGTAATGGCGGCGAACGTCATCTGGAATGCGATGAACAGGAACTCGGGGATGACGTGATCGGTGAACGTCGGCGCTGTCGTGTCAGGAGTGATGCCCGACAGGAAGGCCTTGCCAAGGCCACCGATGACCGAGTTTTCGGCATCGCCAAAGGCGAGCGAGTAGCCCCAGAACGCCCAGACCAGCATGACCACCGCGGAAATCATGGTGACCTGCATCAGGACGGAGAGAACGTTCTTGGAGCGGACCATGCCGCCATAGAAGAGCGCCAGACCCGGGATGATCATCATCAGGACCAGGAGCGTCGAGACCATCATCCAGGCGGTATCGCCGGACTCGGGCACTACGGGGGCCGCCTCGACGATCGCCTCGACGACCGGCGGAGCCACCTCTTGCGCCCACGCCACCGCCGAACTGGCCAGTAGCGCCACACCCCCCAGGGCCGGCTTCATTAGCTTACGGATCATGATCTCAAGTCCCCATTTGCCGATTGCATGCAATTTGGGCAGGAATATTCGCGCCTACCGAAAGGGCAAAGCAAAGGGCGTGCCACGCCGGAGACTCTATGGCGGGCGGTCGTGAGGAAGCGAGGAATTCCTGTTGCCCGATGGCCGGCTGCCCGTCGATTGGGCAGCCGGACCGATGAGGCAGGTTCTAGCGATCCGCCTCGGGCGAGGAGGTGATGCGATGGATCGCAAGGTCGGCACCGCGCCGTTCGTCGTCGGGCGACAGCCGGAGGCCGACCACGGCCTTGATGACGCCGTAGACGAAAAGGCCGACGACGAAGGCGAACACGACGCCGCCGACGGTGCCAACGAGCTGCGACATGAAGCTGACGCCGCCGAGGCCGCCGAGCGAGGTGAGGCCGAAGATGCCGGCGGCGATGCCGCCCCAGGCGCCGCAGAGGCCATGCAGCGGCCAGACGCCCAGGACGTCATCGATCCTGAGCCGGTTCTGGCAGTACTCGAAACCCCTCACGAAGATGACGCCGGCGATGGCTCCCACGACGAAGCTTGCCGCGGGGTGCATGACGTTGGAGCCGGCGCACACGGCGACCAGACCCGCCAGCGCGCCGTTGTGGATGTAGCCGGCGTCGGCCTTGCCGACGACGAGCGCGGCAAGGATGCCGCCCACCATCGCCATGAGCGAGTTCATTGCAACCAGGCCGGATACCGCCTCCAGCGACTGGGCGCTCATCACGTTGAAACCGAACCATCCGATGCAAAGGAGCCACGACCCGAGCGCCAGCCATGGAATGCTCGACGGCGGCGTTGCGATGCCGCGGCCGTCGGCGCCGTAGCGGCCGAGCCGCGGTCCGAGCTGCAGCACCGCCCCGAGCGCCACCCAGCCGCCGAAGGCATGGACGACCACCGACCCGGCGAAGTCTTTGAACGGGCTGCCGAACGTGTCGGTGAGCCAGCCCTGGATGCCGAAATTGCCGTTCCACACGACGCCTTCGATGAGCGGGTAGGCGACGGCGACGATGGCAGCGGAGGCGACGAGTTGCGGCACGAAACGCATGCGCTCCGCGATGCCGCCCGAGATGATGGCCGGGATCGCGGCGGCAAATGTCACGAGGAAGAAGAACTTGACGAGTCCGAGGCCCTGATCGTCGCCGACGATGTCGGCGGCCGAGGCGTAGAAGTCGATGCCGTAGGCGATGAGATAGCCGACGAGAAAGTAGACGGTCACCGAGACTGCGAAGTCCGCGAGGATCTTCACCAGCGCGTTGACCTGGTTCTTCTGCCGCACCGTGCCGACTTCGAGGAAGGCGAAGCCGCCATGCATGGCGAAGACGAGGATCGCCCCCATCAGAAGAAAGTAGACGTTTGCCCCGTTGCCCATCCCTGCCCTCCCGACAAGCAGCTGTCGCCTAAACTTTGGACAGCTTTCGGTTGGACGAGTTCAAGGCGCATGCCAAGTGGGCCCGACGCCAAAAACCGAGGCAGCGCCGCAGCGCGCTGCGGGACTGACCTCGGTTCTGGTATGCCAGATAAGTCTGGATTCTAGGCAATAGCGCGATCAATAGGCAGGAGGACCGACCCTCTGCCTATCGGCGGCGCAGCGACCGCCGACGCTAGAGAGCAGCGTCGTCGGTCTCGCCGGTGCGGATGCGGACGGCGTGTTCGATCGAATAGACGAAGATCTTGCCGTCGCCGATCTGGCCGGTCTTGGCGGCGGTGGTGATCGCCTCGATGACCTTGTCGACCGCGGGGTCGGAAACGGCGACCTCGATCTTGAGCTTCGGCAGGAAGCTCACGGCGTATTCGGTGCCGCGGTAGATCTCGGTATGCCCCTTCTGGCGCCCGTATCCCTTCACTTCCGTCACGGTAAGGCCGTGCACGCCGACGGAGGTGAGGGCATCGCGCACCTCGTCGAGCTTGAACGGCTTAATGATCGCCATGACAATTTTCATGCTTGTCACCCTTTGTGTGTTGCCTGACCCGCGCGGAGCGCATTTCAACGGCCGCAATCGGATCGTACCGATGCCGCGTCGTGGACGAACAATCAAACACCGTGCCAACAACCGGCCGCTACCCCCATTCTGCCATGGCCTTCCTGACCATGGGGTTATCACCGCGTGAAACGTGGCCGGTTGCGCCGACGGCCGCGCGGAGGCAACCTCCGGCGCAGGCTGGCCCGATCCGGCAAACAGACAGGGCATGAACCGATGAGCGATCGGCAGGGCGACGTTGTGATCGCCGGTGGTGGGCCGGTGGGCCTGACGCTGGCGGCCGCGCTCGTCCAGGCGGCGCCCGGGCTGATGGTCACTCTGATCGACGACCGGCGTCCGGGCATGCGCGACGATGGCCGCGCCTCGGCCATCTCCGCGGCCGGCAAGCGGATGCTGGAGCAGCTCGGCGTCTGGAGCGCGGTCGCGGACAGCGCGCAGCCCGTCCACGACATGATCGTCACCGACAGCCGCGTCCGCGACGTCGTCCGCCCGGTGTTCCTCACCTTCGACGGTACGCTCGACGACGGCGAACCTTTTGCGCACATGGTGCCGAATTCCGTGCTGACGCCCGCCCTTCTCGCCGCAGCCGAAGCGGGCGGCGCGACGGTGCTGGCGCCGGAGACGGTATCCAGCTTCACGATCGGCGACGGAGCAGTCGAGGTCGGCCTCGGGAGCGGAACGATCCGGGCTGCCCTTCTCGTTGCCGCCGACGGCGTCCGCTCGCGCCTCCGCGACCTTGCCGGCATCCGCACGCTGCAATGGGACTATGGCCAGGTCGGCCTCGTCGCCACCGTCGCGCACGAGCGCCCGCACAATGGCCGCGCCGAAGAACACTTCCTGCCGTCCGGGCCGTTCGCAACGCTCCCGCTTCAGGGCAACCGTTCCTCACTGGTCTGGACCGAGACGAAAGTCGACGCCGACGCCCTGATGGCCGCCGATGACGCGACCTTTGCGGCCGAGCTCACGCGCCGCTTCGGCCACCATCTCGGCGCGCTCACCGTCGCGGGCAGGCGCCACGCCTATCCGCTGGCGCTGCGACTTGCCCGTGACTTCGTGCGGCCGCGCTTCGCCCTCGTGGGCGATGCGGCGCACTCGATTCACCCGCTCGCCGGCCAGGGACTCAATCTCGGCCTCAGGGACGTGGCGGCCCTGGCGGAGACCATCGTCGAGGCACAGCGGCTCGGCCTCGACATCGGTGCGCTCGACGTCCTCGAGCGCTATCAGGTGTGGCGGCGGTTCGACACGCTCGAAATGGGCGCGATCACCGACGGGCTGAACCGGCTGTTCTCGAACGACAGCCGCATTCTCCGTTCGATCCGCGACATCGGCCTCGGCCTCGTCGACCGCGTGCCCTTCCTCAAGCGGGCGATGATCTCCCGGGCCGCCGGCATCGATGATGGCGCCCCGCGCCTTCTCCGCGGCGAAGCCATCTAGTGGATGAAGTCCGACGGGTGAGTCCGTGATGGATTCCCGTTAGGTTTGGGGCATGCGAGTCTGGGGCAT
>CAXNGA010000143.1:0-5599 GCA_964201375.1 Kaistiaceae bacterium | reverse complement strand
GACGCCGAGCGAGGCGAAGCGGGCAATCGTACCGGCCGGCCCGGACATCGACATGTGGCCCATGCGCTCACCGGTCTTGGTCCCAAGGCCCTGGGTGATCATCTCGTCGTCGCGCCAAAGTGTCCCGTCGAAGAAGACGAGCGGCGCGCTGCGGACCCGCTCGGCGAGTTCCGGCGTGAGGTCGCCGCACGCGGCGAGATAGAAGAAGTGGGCGCCGTTGCGGCGATTGCGGATGTGGAGGCCGAGCGTGTCGCCGGCCTTCGTGCCGAAGCCCGGACCCGTTGCCTTGTCGTCCTCGAGGTAGAGCGCAACTTTCCCCGGCAGGGCGAACGGCACGACCTCGATATCGGACTCGGTTCCGTCCGGGTGACGAAGGGAAACGGGCGCCTCGAGTTCGATCGCCTCGCGCTTCACGAAGCGGGGGTCGAGGACGTTGAAGATGCTGTTGTCGCGCAGCACCGAGAGAACCCTCTCATGCCCGTAGACGTTGAACGCCTGGCTTTCCCGCAGATGGAGCAATCCGGCGATTGCATCGACGTCGCCATTGGTCAGCACGACGCCGACGATCGGACTGTGCCGGAGGCCGTGGCGCGGATGCAGTTTCGGATTGTCGGTTATCTGCTGGCGAAGGTCGGGAGCGGCGTTGATGAGAAACCAGTTCTCGCCATCGGCGCTGACAGCAACCGACGCCTGGGTCGACCTTAGTTCCGGATGCTCGCTACGGGCGGTGCGGCAGACCGGGCAATTGCAGTTCCACTGGGGCAGACCGCCCCCCGCCGCAGCTCCTAGGACCAGCACATGGAGCATTTGTCCAATCGAACCGCGGCGGGGGAAGTCAGACTACTTGCGCGTGGCGCAAGCGTACATGTTGATTTCCATGCCAACGCAAACTTCGGCGATCTTCGGGGTCTTCCAGGACATGAGATTCTCCATCAGGGTTTGCGGCAGTGGAGCCGCCCTCCGCTTCACCGTGAAATCGGTGCAGCGCGATCAACTTATGAGCGGAGCCCTTATGCGTCATTCTATCGCTGCCATTACGAATCCCTATGGGTCCCGAGAACCAAGGCCAGCCTTCGGCTAATGGCATTCATCCCGCTTTCGTGATGCCGTCGTGGTGCCGTCATGCGCTGGCGAGGCGCCGGTCGCCCATGCCCTCGGCGATGCCTGCCAGTTCGTCGATGGCCGACCGCAGCGCGGGCGTTATTCCGGGCTCGGTCATGGCGTGTCCGGCGCCCTCGACGATGCGGACTTCAGCGCCCGGCCACGCCGCCGCCAGGCCGAAGGAGGTGGCCGGCGGGCAGAGGAGATCATAGCGGCCCTGGATGATGATCCCCGGGATGCCGGCAAGGCGCGGGGCGGCGGCGAGGAGCTGGTCGGGCGCAAGGAAACAGTCGTTCCGGAAATAGTGCGCCTCCAGGAACGGGCTCGTCGGCAGGCCTCCGGCGACCGGCGGGGCAACCAGACGCTGCCGCACGGGCGCAGCCTCCGACAGGACGCGCTCGGTATCGTGCCAGCGCCATGCGGCCGGGCCGTGGATGGCGGGGTCGGGATGGAGGATCCGGGCCCAGTAGGCAGGGAGCGGGTCGCCCCGCTCCGCCTCCGGCAGGCCGCCGACGAAATCCGCGAAGAGGTCTGGCCGGAGCCGCTGCGGGCCTTCGATGAACGCCCAGTCGAGTTCGGCCCGCCGGCCCAAGAACACGGCGCGGAGCGCCATGCCGGTAACCCGCTCCGGGTGTGCTTCCGCGTAGGCTACGGCGAGCGTGGCGCCCCACGAGCCGCCGACGACGAGCCAGCGCTCGATCTCCAGCGTCTGGCGGATACGTTCGATGTCGGCGACGAGATCGGCCGTGGTGTTGGCGTGAAGCCGGTCCATGGCAAAGCTCCGGCCCGCGCCGCGCTGGTCGAACAGTACGGCGCGAAACCGCTTCGGCGCGAACAGTTCGCGCTGGCCAGGCCGGCAGCCGCTGCCGGGGCCGCCATGGAGGAACACCGCCGGGATGCCATCCGGCCGGCCGACCTGCTCGACGTGGAGCCTGTGGCCATCGCCGACGTCCAGAAGGCGGACGTCGAAGGGAACGGTCTCGGGCAAGGGCGGGACTCCGGTTGGCAGAAGACGCTAGCCAGCGGCCGCGGGTGAGACAACCCGGGAGGATCTGCCGAAGTTCGCCGGCGGGGCCGCTGCACTGCGAGCCAGCCATCGCCGGAAGCCCCGCCAAACGCCAATTTGCGTTGCGTGAGGCGGAAGCGCGGGCCATCAAGGCCACGCCGTTCTCGCGCGAGTGCTGTCCATGGCCGCTGCTCCCCTTTCCATCGACGTCGTTTCCGACGTGGTCTGCCCCTGGTGCTTCATCGGCAAGCGGCGGCTCGAGGCGGCGATCGCAGGCGTTCCGGAAATCCCGGTAGCGGTGCGCTGGCGTCCGTTCCAGCTCGACCCATCCGTTCCGCCGGGCGGCCTCGACCGGGACGAGTACATGCGCAGGAAGTTCGGCAGCGACGGCAGCCTCGACGCAGCGCAGGATCGCCTGACGGCGATGGGCCTGGCCGAGGGCGCGCCCTACCGCTTCGACCTCATCAGGCGGAGCCCGAACACCATCGACGCACACCGCGTCGTCCGCTGGGCCACCGAAGCCGGCAGGGAGGAGGAGATCGTCGAGCGGCTCTTCACCGACTACTTCGCGGAAGGCCGCGATGTCGGCGACCACAAGGTTCTGGCGGACGCTGGCGAATCGGTGGGCCTCGACCGCGAGACGACGCTGCGCCGCCTCGCCAGCGCGCATGACCGCGCGGCGGTCGAGGCGGAGATCGCTGCCGCCCAGCGCATCGGCGTCACCGGCGTGCCGTGCTTCATCATCGGCAACAAGTACGGCGTCGTCGGCGCACAGACCGCCGATGTCCTGGCCAGCGCGATCCGGAAGGCGGCAGGCGAGCTATCGCCCGATGACTGACCCCGTTCAGCGGCTCGCCGGTACGGCGAAGGTCGAGAACTCCTTCATCACCGCTTCGTAGACCCTGCGCTTGAACGGCACGATGAGCTCGGGCAGCCGCTCGATCCGCTCCCAGCGCCATTCGACGAACTCCGGCTTCTCGCCACCGCCCGGATTGAGCACGTCGATCTCCGACTCCTGTCCCTCGAACAGAAAGGCGACGAAGCGCATCCGCTGGCCGCGGTATTTTCCGCGCCACGCCTTTCCGACGAGTTCGGCCGGCAGGTCGTACTCGATCCAGTCCGCCATCGTGCCGAGGTGCATCGCCGAGGTGACGTTGGTCTCCTCGAACATCTCGCGCCGGGCCGCCGCGACGATGTCCTCGTCGCCATCGATGCCGCCCTGCGGCATCTGCCACCATTTGCCGACGCCTTCCGCCTCGTTCGGCCCGTCCTTGCGCTTGCCGACGAAGACGAGACCCTGGCGGTTGAAAAGCGTGATGCCGGCGCAGGGCCGGTAGGGGAGCGAGGCTATATCGGGCATTACGGGACCTGGATGAGGGTGCCCTGCAGCGGATCGACCCGGAGGGCGGTGACCGGTACGACCTCGAAGCCGCGCGACAGGGCGGTCGCCGCCCACGCCCGGACCGCTTCTATCGTGTTGGGGAAAGCGCTGCCGGAGCCGATGGCAAAGCCGCGCTGCTGCGCGAGCGCCTCGAGCTGCGCGAGGCGGTTGGCGACCGCCGTCAGGTCGTCGACGGTATCGATGACGAAGTCGGCGCGGGCATAGGGAACGACGCCGACCGACACGTCCGCGGTAACCGACCGCGCCGATGCGCCGTCATCGACCAGCATCAGCCCGCGGCGGGCGAGTTCGTCGACCAAGGGCTGGAGCGCCGCCGCCTCGCCGGTGAAGCGTCCGCCGGCATAGGTGACGATGCCGGCATACATGCCGAACTGGGTCATCAGCCATTCGAGGCGGTCGATGTTCGTGGCGGCCGGATCGTCGACGATGAGCGTGTGCTCGCCGGGATCGTTGGCCGGGAAGTCGAACGGTTCGAGCGGCACCTGGAGGAAGATCTCGTGCCCGGCCTCCCGCGCATCTGCAGCGACGGTACGAAGGTTTGCGCCGTAGGGGGCCAGCGCCAGCGACACCTCGGGCGGGAGCATCTCGATCGCCTGCTGCGTGCCGGTGCGTCCGAGGCCGACGCCGCCGATGATGATCGCGATCCGCGGCCGGCCCGTGACACCGCCCGGCGGCAGGGGGCGCAGATAGGCGTCGAGTGGCCGGAGTCCGTCCGGTCCGATGCGCGGAATCGGGCCGTAATGGCCCGATTCGAGCAGCGCCTGGTTGACCACCGTCGAGAGCGCGATCGGCGCGGTCGCGCCCGCTTCCCGGATGACGACGCCGGCGCCGTTCGCAGGCATGCCGTCGGGCGTCGTGATGGTAGCGCCCGCATTGCCGCCCTCTTCCGGCGCGCGGATGACGACGTCGCCCGCCGAGGGCAGGGTCTCGATCGGCGTGCTCGCCGTCGGCGTCTCCGGATCCCACGAGAGGATCGTGACGGCCACGGCGCCCACGAGGAGAAGCCCGAGCAGCGTCAGGAGGACCCCGACGATGCTGATGCCGGCGATCCGCCGCGGCGGCTTTCCCTGCAGCGGTTTGGTCAGTTCGCTCATCGCGTGGCCGCCGCGGCCGGCGCGGATCGAGGCGCCGGCCGAGACGTGATCGCCTCCCCTATGGCATCGCCGGAGTCGGCGCGCCCGTCGCCGGGAAAGCCGTGTTCTGCTCCTCGCCGCGGATGAGGCGCAGCGCGAACTGGAGCTGCGTATCGTCGTCGGGATTGGCCGGCACGTAGGAGAGCGAGGCCTGCCGCTCGGCAGCACCGTTCTCGATCGTCAGGTGGCCCGGCAGCGTCGCCTCCGCGAGGGCGGGCAGCTGGGCGACCCGCTCGGCGAGTTCCGGCGGCAGGACCTGCTCGACGACGATGTCCGGCTGGATGCCGACCGCCTGGATCGAGCGGCCGGACGGCGTGTAGTAGCGCGCCGTCGTCAGGCGCAGTGCGCCGTCGCCCGGGGCGAGCGGGATGATGGTCTGCACCGAGCCCTTGCCGAACGACACCGTGCCCAGGATCGTCGCGCGCTGCTGGTCCTGCAGGGCGCCGGCCACGATCTCGGATGCCGAAGCCGACCCGCCATTGACGAGCACGATGATCGGCACGCCATCCAGGATGTCACCGGCCCGGGCGTTGTAGCGCCGCGTATCCTGCGCGCTCCGGCCGCGGGTGGAGAGGATCTCGCCCTGCTCGATGAACGCGTCGGCGACGTTGACCGACTGGTCGAGGAGACCGCCCGGATTGCTGCGGAGGTCGATGATGAGGCCCTGGAGGTTGTCGGGGCCGATCTCGGTCCGGAGGCGGAGGATGGCGTCCTGCATGTCTCGCGTCGTGGTTTCGCTGAACTGCTTGAGCCGCACATAGCCGACGTTCTCGAACGTCCGGGCGCGCACGGTCTGGTCGCGGATCAGTTCGCGGACGAGCTCGACCTCGAAAGCCTCCACGCCTTCGCGGTTGATGGTGAGGGTGATGGGCGTGTTCGGCGCGCCGCGCATGAGGTTGACCGCCTCGTTGAGCGACATGCCCTCGATGGAGTTGCCGTCGATGCCGATGATCTGGT
>CAXNGA010000142.1:0-5613 GCA_964201375.1 Kaistiaceae bacterium | reverse complement strand
CGACCACGTTGGCAAACGAACTCACCCCTTCGTCATCGGCCGCGAGCCGCCGATAACAAATCCCGCACCATCGCCGTCCTCGCGCATTACGACCTTGGACCCCAGACCTCGGTATGACTCGGGGATGCGAGGATCGAGCGCCGCCGTCTGTTCCGCCGCCAGTGCTGCCGCCGCCTCCGGGCTCAGCCGCTTCCGGGGCAGCGCGACCAGCGACAGGAGGTGCCGACTCCACGCCTCCAGCGCCTCGCGCTTCTCGGTGTCGTAGGAGTAGCGCCGATAGACCCCGAGCACGCCCGCCCGCGCCACGCCGATGTGGGCCACGACTGCCTCGACCACCTCCAGCGGAATGCGCAGCGCCTGCAAGCCGGTGACGCAGGTGCGCCGCAGATCGTGCGCCGTGAACGGCTCGCCCGGACCAAGCCCAGCCGCCGCCCGTCGCGCCGCGACGTTCCTGAGCAGCACCGTCCGCACCTTTCGTTCGTAGGACTGAATCGGCCGCAGGCCGCCCGTGTCCGAGAACACGAATCCATCGCCCTTCGCGGGCCGTGGACACTGCACGAGGATATTCCGCATTCCTGTGCTCAGCGGGATGGTGTGGCCTTCGTTAGCGCGCTTCGGTAGCCGCTTGACCCGAGCGCCTGACAGGCGGATCAGCCCCGCCTTCATGTCGATCTCGCTCCACTTCAAATTTGCGATCTCGCCGCGCCGCGCTCCACTCAACAAGAGCATTTGCAGCGACAGACCGAACGGCCCGAGATCGTGCGCCGCTTCCCAGAAGAACGGGATTTCCTCGACGCTCAGGAAGCGCTCGCGCGAGTGCTCGACGCCCGTCCGGGCCATCCCGGCCATTGGATTTGTCGGGATCAAGTCCTGCGCGACGCACCAAGTGAAGAACCCGCTGAGATGCGCGTAGAGCCGCCGCGACCCGGTGATGGCACCGCGATCCACCAGACGGTTGATGACCCGCACGCAGTCCTTCTTCGCGACTTTGGTTAGCGCCATGTCGCCAATCTCCGGCAGCACGTCCTTCACGAACGCCAACCAAATCTTATGCTTCGTCCGCTTGTCGGCCATGGCTCGCCGCATCCAATCCTCGACCACGCTCGCGACCGTGTTTCCTTCGGCCTCGACCGCCTCGACCTCAGCCGCGCGCCTCTCCTCTCGTGGATCAATCCCGGATGCGATCTTCTGGAGGAGCGCCTGTGCCTCGGCGATGGCTTCGGCGAGCGAGTAGACCTCGACCGTCCCGATGCGCAGCCGGACCTCGCTACCGTCGATCCTCGTTCGCAACTGCCACACCTTCGAGCCGGACGGATGACAGACCAGCCGCAGGCCGGTCAGCGACCGCACTCCGTACTCCGTGCGCTTGCCGTCGATGGCTCCAAGCCTTCTGACCGACGCCGAGGTGCGCACCTGATCCTTCACGATCACCACCTCCATTCGTTAGCTGGGGACGCAGCGGGGACGCAGCCCCGGCGAGCATCCTCGGAAATGGCCGATACCGGCCCTTCCCCTATAAATGCTAACGAATGTGCGGGTTTGCAAACGAAATCAGGAGGCCCGAAAAGCGGCTTTACACGTCCTTTTCGTCCGTGTTTTCCGACCATGGGTCGCCTGGCAACTCGCCGACTGGCGTAAAGCTCCGCGCCTGCTGGTGGCTCATCGACTCCAGCACCTTGTCGACCATCGAGAGGTGGTTGCCCTGGTCGGCGAACTGCCGCTTCAGGTCCACGAGATAGCTGTTGGCGTTCTGGAGCCGGCGCGCCAGGAGCTGCGCGATCGGGATGATGAGGCGCGGCCGCTGCTGCAGCAGCGTGAGGGCATTCTCGATGATCTTCACCGTCACCGCGGACGCTGCCCTGACATTGGCGGTGTGCGCGATGTTGAGGAGCAGCGACATCTCACCGAAGATGGCGCCCGGCTCGTCCACGAAGGCGATCGTGATGTCGTCGCGATAGACCTCGACGGTCCCCTCGACCAGCACATAGAGCCGCCCGGTGTTGTCGCCGACATTGAGCAGCGTCGCGCCGGCATCGAGCCGCACGTCGGGGAATTCCGAAGCGAGTTCCAGCATGTTCTGCATTGCGTGTGGCGCCCTTCCCTGTCGGCCGTGAGCTTGGCCGGTCAGCCCCGGACCATGCAAGGCCAATGCTGCATGGACGGGTTACGAAACGGAGCATTGCAGGAAGAAGTCGAGCCGCCGCGCCCCAGCTACGGCCAGGGATACTCGGCCGCCACTATCCCCTGTGCCGCGAACCTCTCGACGATCGCGCGGCGGAAGGCGACGACGTCTTCCACGGGGATCGCCCGGCGCATCGTCACCTCTACCTCGGTGAAGGGGACGAAGTTGGCGGGCAGGGAGCGGCCGGCCCAGCGCTCGATGACGTAGTTCATCACTCCGGCGATCTCGCGGTTCGAGAGGCTCGCGCCGATGACGCCGGGAACATGGAAGAGATAGGTCCGGCCATCCTCGTCGCCGGCGAAGACACCCACCAGATCGGGGAAGGTCGGGGTCCGCCACGTGTGAGTTCGCACAGGACCACGCCGGCGACCCACTCACGATCGCCGGAATCTGCGCGGCGACCGGCATCACGGCCGAGGCGCTGCAGCGCGCCATCGCCGATACGGTGGGCCTGAGCCCGTCCGCCTGGCTCCGCATCCGCCGCCTCAATGGCGCGCGGCGCGACCTGCGACTGGCGCGGCGCTCGGGTGAATCCGTCTCCGCCATCGCCATGAAATGGGGCTTCTGGCACCTCGGCCGCTTTTCTGCCTACTATCGGGAGCTTTTTGCCGAATACCCGTCCGCCGCGCGGTGAGCCCGCCCTGCGTGTTTCGGGAAGAGTACGGCGCCACCGGCAGTTCCCGGCGGGCATGGCCGTGCCGGCCGGACAAAAAAATTCCTGCCGCCTCTGGCAGGACTACGTCCGAACGCGTATCTTATGTGGGTTCGAGATACTGGCTCTGCCTTGTTGATCGCTCGCAGAGAGCCTTTTCCAAGTCACCGCTGAGTTCGAGAAGTCAATACGAATGTCTCGCGTTGGCAATTCACCCTGTCTGGTGACAGAAAAGGAGGCCAACATGGCCGTAGGTACAGTCAAGTTTTTCAATGCCCAGAAGGGCTTCGGTTTCATCGCTCCGGTGAACGGCGGCGCCGACGTGTTCGTTCACGTCACGGCCGTTGAGCGTGCCGGCATGCGTTCGCTCGTGGAAGGCCAGAAGGTCAGCTACGACGTCGTTACCGAGCGCGGCAAGCTCGCCGCGTCGAACCTGCAGCCGGCGTAAAGCCGGCCGGGTTGTCGGCCGAAGGCTTCGGCCGACCCTAGCCTCTCGGCTGCGCGGCAACGCGCAGCCACCTCGTTCCGAAGGTGGACGTCCTGGATCCTAAGCGCCACTTCCACCCGGGAGACCGGGTTACGGTCAGCGCGCTGGGTGCGGGTCCCCGCCTCCGCGGTGCATTCCGGATCATGGCTGTCCTGCCGCCCGAGGGCGGAGACAACCGGTACCGGGTCAAGAGCGACCTCGAGCAGTACGAGCGGGTGGTCGGCGAAAGCCGTCTCATCCCCGCGAAATAGTGCGGCTCGTCCGGACCATCGACGAAGACGGAACACAACACAGCCCGCCCCGCCCGACAGGAACGAAGACGATGGATCCGAAGACAAGGGCCAGCGCCGACGCCCGTTTCCAGAAGGCGCAGCGTCCTGGCGGCGACAAGAATTCGCCCTTCAGCCACCAGGAAACCGAAGCGCGCGCCGCTGCTGCCAAGACCGCGGATCTCCGCGCTCAGCGGCTGGCTCGCGAGGCGGAGGACGGCGGCACGCCGGCCGCGAAGCGGGCATCGCCCGTCCGCAAGGCCGGTGTGAAGAAGGGCATTGGCAGCTACTGATCGAGGCTGGTTTCCTCACGGAAATCGCCATTTTCGTCCGGCGCGACCAACGGGCAGCGCTGGCCACAATCATTTCTGAAGGGAGAGCCGATGCAGGTCCTCGTCCGCGACAACAACGTTGAGCAGGCCTTGAGAGCGTTGAAGCGCAAGCTGCAGCGCGAAGGGCTGTTCCGCGAACTGAAACGGCGCCGGGGATACGAGAAGCCCTCCGAGCGGAAGGTCCGCGAGAAGAGCGAGGCCATCAGGCGCACCCGCAAGGCCGCCCGCAAGCAGGCCATCTGGGACGGATCGATCGCCGCCCCGAAGAAGCGCCTGCCGCTCGGAGCCGGGGCGCGCGCTTCTTGAGCCAGCGGCACGTCCAGCTTTCAGTGTTCGGCGAAGTGGTGGGTGACGTGGTCGAGGGCGACCACGCCATCAACTTCTATTCGGTGCGTCCCGTGCTGCGGCCCTTCGACGGCTGCTCCTTCGCGAGCCTGACCGAACTGCGCAACCGCATCGAGCAGGCCCTGCAGCCACTCAAGGCCGCCTGATACCGGCCTCCCCGGCGTGCCATGTGACGGGCTGCTCCCACGGGCACAGCGCCGGGGTAACGAGCGCTCCGATTTCAGTCGATCTTTGAAACGGCAACGTCCCGTGAGCGGTTTCTTCCGTCGGGGCCCTGACCTTGCCGTCCTCGCCCACCTCGGGCTGGGCGCCGGTCACGGCCGTGGTTACCATGATTGCGGCGGCAACGAGCTTGCGGACGGCGCGAGCACGCGGATGCCGGTAGCCGTCCCCCGATTTCCGACCCCGCCCCCATCGTGAACGAGGGCAGGCTGGGGCAGCGTCATCATGTACCGGGCGGCCTGGAGCGAGACATGCGACCGCCAGGCTTCGGCTGGCGGCAGTGAGGCCGGGATGGACCGGCCCGCCGCTCATGGGAGAAGCGACGGGCCGTGGCGCCCTCGGCGAGGGCAGCCTGTTGCCGACTAGTACTCGTTGAAGATCCGCTGGATCTCCGCCGGGTCGTCGGTGACCGTGAGGGCGAGCATGAGGAGGATGTGCGCCTTCTGCGGGGACAGCGTGTCACCACCGATGATCGGATCGCCATTGCCATTGACGCGGCCTTCGATGCCCCGCGTGGAGTAGACCACCGCAATGCCACTCTCGGCGGCCGCCATGATCGCTGGCCGCTGGCCGACATGCGGCGAGCCGGTGAGATACGTGGCGATGACGATGCCTTCGGCCCCGGCGGCCACGGCCGCCTCGATCAGCTCCGGCCCCGCGCTGACATAGGTGTAGATGATGTCCACCTTCGGGAGATCGTCGATGGTCGTGATGCCGTCGAGCGAGAACTCGCTGCTGGTGGTGTGGCGGCGCTCGGGCGAGCGGTAGAAATAGGCATTGCCGGCACTGATGAGACCGACGACGCCGAGGTTGAAGGACTGCCAGCTGTCCACGCGGCTGACCACCACCTTCGTCACTTCGCGGGCGGCGTGTATCTCCTCGTTCACCACCATCAGGACACCGCGGCCGCTGGCATCCGGCGATACGGCGGTCCGCACCGCGTCAAGGAAATTGCGGCTCGAATCCTCGCTCAGCGTCGTGCGCTGGCGCTGGGCGGCAGTAACGATGATCGGGATGTCACTGTCGATCACGAGGTTGAGGAACCAGGCCATGTCCTCGGAGGTGTTGGACCCGATGGTAACGACGATGCCATCGACGTCTGGATCTTCGGCGAGGACCCGCTC
>CAXNGA010000141.1:0-5624 GCA_964201375.1 Kaistiaceae bacterium | reverse complement strand
TCGTCGTTGCCACGGATCGTCAGGATCAGCAGCGCGCCGATGGCGGGCAGGAACGTTACGGTGGAGAGGATCGGCCAGTCGCTCATGGTCCGCCCCTATCCGCCGAACATCATCCATGTGATCAGCACCGCGGCACCGATCAGCATGGCGAAGGCATAATGGTAGATGTAGCCGGACTGCAGCCGCACCACGCTTCGCGTGATGTCCGCAACGCGTGCAGAAATTCCGTCGGGTCCGTAGCCGTCGATCAGCCAGCCGTCGCCACGTTTCCACAGGAACCGCGCCAACCGCCTGATCGGACGCACGAAAATCGCATCGTAGATCTCGTCGAAGTACCACTTGTTGAGGAGGAAGCGGTACAGGACGTCCTGCTCGCGGGCGAGCGTCCGCGGGATCTCAGGCCGGAGAAGGTAGAACCAGATCGCGAAGAGTAGGCCGACCATCATGGCGGCCGTCGGCGACCACGGCACCCACGCGGGCACGTAGTGCATGTCGTGAAGGATGTGGTTGTCGGGTGAGACGTAGATCGCGTCGCCCCAGAACGCTTCGACGCGAGGCGCCAGGTGTGCCTCGGCGTAACCGCCCTCCCCGGCGGCGACATCGCCATCGTTCGCCGCCGCAGCCGCATCCGCCGGCACCGCCTCCCCGGCGACGGCGGGGGTCTCCGTCACCACCACCTCGGTCGTCTCTTCCACGGTGCCGAACATCTCGTTGTCGATCATCGGCCCGGCCCAGATCGCGCCCGCAAAGAGCGCGCCCGCAGCGAGGATGCCAAGCGGGATCGTCATGACCGGCGGCGATTCATGGGCGTGATCGAGAACGTGTTGCGGCCCTCGGAACCTGCCGTGGAACGTCATGAAGACGAGGCGCCACGAATAGAACGAGGTGAAGATCGCCGCCGTGATCGTCAGGACCAGCGCCAGGCCGGCGATCTGGCCGATGCCGGCGGCGGCAACCTCGACGATGGCGTCCTTGGAGAAGTAGCCGGCCGTGAGGGGGAAGCCCGTCAGCGCGAGCGTGCCGATCAGCATCATCGCATAGGTGAGCGGGATCTTCTTCCTGAGCCCGCCCATCTGGCGCATGTCCTGCTCGCCGCTGACGGCATGGATCACCGAGCCGGCGCCGAGGAACAGAAGCGCCTTGAAGAAGGCGTGCGTGAAGAGGTGGAAGATCGCCACCTGGTAGGCGCCAAGGCCCAGCGCCACGAACATGTAGCCGAGCTGCGAGCAGGTCGAGTACGCGATGACCCGCTTGATGTCGTTCTGGACCAGGCCGACCGTTGCCGCGAAGAACGCGGTGATCGCGCCGACGAGGAGCACGAACGTCATCGCCTCCTGGGCATGCTCGAACACCGGCGACATGCGGGCGACGAGGAAGACGCCGGCCGTGACCATAGTGGCGGCATGGATGAGCGCCGACACAGGGGTCGGGCCTTCCATGGCGTCGGGCAGCCAGGTGTGCAGCAGGAACTGCGCCGACTTGCCCATCGCACCGATGAACAGGAGGATCGCGATGGTGTTCATCGCGTCGAGTTCCATGCCGAGGAACTGGATGGTTTGGCCCGCCATCTCCTCGGTGCCCGAGAAGATCGTGGTCAGGTCCACGCTGCCGAACATGAAGAACAGGGCGAAGATGCCCAGCGCGAAGCCGAAATCGCCGACGCGGTTGACGACGAAGGCCTTGATCGCGGCGGCGTTCGCCGAGGGCTTCTTGTACCAGAAGCCGATCAGGAGATAGGACGCGAGGCCGACGCCCTCCCAGCCGAAGAAGAGCTGGACCAGGTTGTCCGCCGTCACCAGCGTGAGCATCGCGAAGGTGAACAGCGACAGATACGCGAAGAACCGCGGTGTGTGCGGGTCATGCGCCATGTAGCCGATCGAATAGACATGGACGAGCGCCGAGACGGTCGTCACCACGACCAGCATCACCGCCGTCAGCGTATCGATGCGGAGCGTCCAGTCGGCGACGAGGTCGCCCGAGTGGATCCAGGTGAGGACCGTTACCTGCTCCAGGGCGAAATCGCCGCCCGTAACCTGGAAGAAGACGATCCACGACAGGATCGCGGAAAGGATCAGGAACGCGGTCGTGACAAGCTGGGCCGGACGTGCGCCGGGAGACTGGATCTCGTCCTCGTCGCCATGCCCATGGCCGCCATGAGCATCGTGCGCGTCCGTCGCATGGCCGTCGTGCGCGTGGGCGTCGTGCCCATGGGGCACGTGGGCGTGGCCGCCGTGGCCATGGCCGCCGCCCGGAACGCCGTGCGCTGCGTCGTGCGCCTGCAGGGCCTTGTGCGCCCCGAACAGCGAGATCAGGCCCGCGATGATCGCGCCGGCGAGTGGGAGAAGGACGATTGCGAGATACATGCGCTATCAGCCCTTCATCGCGTTGATGTCTTCCACCGCGATGGAGCCGCGGTTGCGGAAGAAGGCGACGAGAATGGCAAGGCCGATTGCGGCCTCGGCGGCGGCGACGTTCAGGATCAGGAGGGCGAACACCTGGCCCGACATATCCTGCAGGAACGACGAGAACGCCACGAAGTTGAGGTTCACGGCGAGCAGGATCAACTCGACCGACATCAGCATGATGATGACGTTCTTGCGGTTCACCAGGATGCCGAACACCCCGATCGTGAACAGGATCGCCGCGACGGCGAGATAGTGGCCGAGCCCGATCGCCATCAGATCCCCCTCCCCGGTTCGACCTTCTTGATCTCGATGGCGGTCGCCGGCGTGCGCGCGTTCTGCGCGGCGATCGACTGGCGCTTGACGCCTTCCTTGTGCCGGAGCGTCAGCACGATCGCACCGATCATGGCGACCAGGAGCACGAGGCCGGCAAGCTGGAAGTAGAAGAGGTAGCGCGTGTAAAGGAGCCGCCCGATGGCTTCCGTGTTCGAAATGGTGTCGGGCGTCGGGACCGGAGCAGATGCAATCTGGTCCGGGGCAATTGCCCAGCCGCCGAGCGCGATCAGTATCTCCAGCAGGATGACTATGCCGACGAGCGCGCCGGTAGGCAGGTAGTTCAGGAATCCCTGGCGGAGCTCGGCGAAGTCGACGTCGAGCATCATCACCACGAACAGGAACAGCACCGCGACCGCGCCGACGTAGACCACGATCAGGATGAGCGCCAGGAACTCAGCGCCGAGAAGCAGGAAAAGCGCCGCAGCGTTCACGAAGGCAAGGATCAGGAACAGCACCGAATGCACCGGGTTCCTGGCCGCGACGACCATGAGCCCCGATGCCAGCAGCACCGCGGAGAACAGATAGAAGAAGACGCCCGGGAGACCCATCAGCGCGCCACGCTCCGCTCGAGGTGACGGCCAAGCTCCACAATGCGCCCTTCAGGGGCGTTCGATCGATGCATGTCCGCGCCCCTCCCTGGCCGCGACGAAGTTCCGTCTCTAGTCAGTCGCCCACCACCGGTCCAGCCGCAGCTGCCGGACCCTTTGCCTCACCGGTAGGGTGCATCCCTCGCAATGTTGGCGGCGATCTCCCTCTCCCAGCGATCGCCGTTCGCGAGCAGCCTGTCCTTGTCGTAGTAGAGTTCTTCGCGCGTCTCGGTCGCAAATTCGAAGTTCGGCCCCTCGACGATCGCATCGACCGGGCATGCCTCCTGGCAGAAGCCGCAGTAGATGCACTTCACCATGTCGATGTCGTAGCGCGTGGTGCGCCGGGTGCCGTCGTTGCGGCGCGGGCCGGCCTCGATAGTGATCGCCTGAGCCGGGCAGATCGCCTCGCACAGCTTGCACGCGATGCAGCGCTCCTCGCCGTTCGGATAGCGCCGGAGAGCGTGCTCGCCGCGGAAACGCGGGCTGAGCGGGCCTTTCTCGAACGGGTAGTTGAGCGTGTATTTCGGCCGGAAGAACCGCTTCATCGCGAGGAAGAAGGCACCCACGAATTCCGTCAGAAAGATGGACCGGGCGGCCTGGTCGAGCCTCATGGCGCCCACCCCGTGATCTGCAGGAACGCGGCAACCACGACGACGCTCGCCAGCGAAAGCGGCAGGAACACCTTCCATCCGAGGCGCATGAGCTGGTCGTAGCGGTACCGAGGCACGATCGCCTTCACCATTGCGAACATGAAGAACAGGAACAGGACCTTCAGCAGGAACCAGATGACGCCCGGCACCCAGTCGAGCCACGCCACGTCGATCGGCGGCAGCCACCCGCCGAGGAACAGGATCGTCCCCAGCGCACACATCAGGACGATCGAGACGTACTCCGCAAGGAAGAACATCAGGAACGGCGTCGACGAGTACTCGGTGGCAAAGCCCGCCACGAGTTCGGACTCCGCCTCGGGCAGGTCGAACGGCGGGCGGTTCGTCTCGGCGAGCGCCGAGATGAAGAACACCACGAACATCGGGAACAGCGCGAGCCAGTGCCAGTCGAGGAGACTTGGCGCCAGGCCAAGGCGCGTGCCGAGCCCGTCGGCCTGCGCCGTGACGATGTCCGAGAGGTTGAGCGAGCCGACCACCAGGAGAACGCAGATGATCACGAAGCCGATCGAGACTTCATACGACACCATCTGCGCCGCGGAGCGAAGCGCGCCGAGGAACGGATACTTCGAGTTGGACGCCCAGCCACCCATGATGATCCCGTACACGCCCAGCGACGAGATCGCGAAGATGTAGAGGATGCCGACATTGATGTCGGCGATCACCCAGCCCTCGGCCACCGGCATCACGGCCCAGGCGGACAGGGCGAGCACGGTCGCGACGAGGGGCGCGAGCAGGAACACGCCCTTGTTCGCGCTCGACGGGATGATCGGCTCCTTCAGCACGAACTTGATCAGGTCGGCGAAGGACTGGAAGAGGCCGAAGGGACCAACGACGTTCGGCCCGCGCCGGCTCTGCACCGCGGCCCAGATCTTGCGGTCGCCGTAGAGCAGGAAGGCGATGGCGACCAGAAGCACCACGATCGCTATGACGCTCGTGAGCGCCAACCACAGGCCAGGCCAGAAATAGGCGTCCCAGAAGCTCATCGCCTACTCCGCCGCCTCGGCCACGCGGCCAGCAGCAAGCGCCGAGCACTCGGCCATCACCGCCGAGGCGCGCGCGATCGCGTTGGTGAAATAGAAGTCGCGGATCGGGTTCTCGAACCTTGCCTTGCCGAGCTTGACCTTCGTGGTTGCGATTGCGCCGAGCGCCTCCGGCCCCTCCGGCATGACGCGGTCCTCCACGCCCAGATGCGGGTGGGCGGCGATCATCTGCGCACGGAGTTCGCCCAGCGAGTCGAACGGAAGTCGCCGGCCCAGAACGTCGGAGAGGGCGCGAAGGATCGCCCAGTCCTCGCGGGCATCGCCCGGCGGGAACGCCGCGCGCTTGAGCCGCTGCACGCGGCCCTCGGTGTTGACCAGCGTGCCCGACTTCTCCGTGTAGGCCGCGCCCGGCAGGATGACGTTGGCGCGCTGCGCCCCGGCATCGCCATGGCTGCCGATGTAGACGACGAAGGCGGCCCCGAGGGCTGCCGTATCGACCTCGTCCGCACCGAGGAGGAACAGGACGTCGAGCGCCCCGGCCCCGGCCTCGCGCACCATGTCGGTCGCCGAAAGCGCGCCTGCCGCCGGCACGAAGCCGACGTCGAGGCCCCCGACGCGGGACGCGGCTGTGTGCAGGACGGCAAGGCCGTT
>CAXNGA010000140.1:0-5633 GCA_964201375.1 Kaistiaceae bacterium | reverse complement strand
CGCAAGGGCCACCTTCGCTTTGAATGCCGGGCTGTGGTTCCGGCGCGGTCGTCTCGTCATCGTCTCTCCTGTCCTGCTGCCAATCTCTGGCCGCGTTCAGGCAGAAACTCCACTCAACCCGCTGTCCAGATTCCCCGAGCCAGCTCTCTGTGAGGCGTGATCACTCCGGTGCTCGATCACCATCCGAACAGCGCGCTCGCGCACTTCAGGCGAAAACTTCCGTCTCTGCTGCTTGTCCATCGCTCCATCCTCTCAAGAGTTGGAGCCTCCGACAAACCCGGAGCGGTTCACTTGTCCTCTATGAAGTCGGCGAGGTGGTCCGCGGCGACGGGGAGCGCGCGCTATTCCGCGGCGTCGCGGTGGAGTTCGCCCGCGGCGATCATCTCGCGGCGGAGCCATTCCGGCGCCACGTCGAAGCCGTTCGGCCACGTTGGGGCGCCGAGATCGAGAAAGACGCGGGCGAAACAGGTTTCGTCGCGGAGCGGGGCGACCATCGGGCCGGTAGCGCCGACGACCCCGGCGAAGTCGTGTGTGCCGTGGCTGCCGTCGCTGAATTCGACGGCGAGGCGGTAGCCGCCGATCGGCTGGAGATGGCGCACCTTAGTCAGCATCGAGACCCGGTATCCGCTCCATCGGCTCGCCAAAATAGGGCGCGCTCTACGGCCAGCCGATAGCGCGCGAAACCTCGCTCATCTCATTTGGCATCAGCGTTCTGACGGTATTTTGCGGGGCGCGGAAGCCAACTGCGATTGGTTTGGACCAGAATGTGCGTTCGATCCGAATGCCCGTCTTGTGAGCAGACGGCGCCTCCGTCTCGCTCCATCCAGCCGCGTGAATTCTGCCGGGCTGATTGAATGATGAGAGAGTCGCTTTGCTTAGTTCCCTCGGAGCCTCTTCAACACGACCGACGGACACAATGCCCTTTGGCCCACGCGGATGCAGCGTCCTGCAGATGATTGCCAACGAACCAGGGTCGATCTTGTTCTGGAGCACCGGCGTCGACCAATAGACGTAGCGCGATGGGTCTTCGAGATATCGCTGGAGAGCGGTCCAACCATCCGAAGAAGGCGGGACCGAACTCCAACGACCGGGATTTGCACTCCAAATGAACGCTGTCACGATGGGCTTAGTTGTCCAGGAAGCTCCGCAGCTTCCGGCTCCGTGACGGGTGCTTCAGCTTGCGCAGCGCTTTCGCCTCGATCTGGCGGATGCGTTCGCGGGTGACCGAGAACTGCTGGCCGACCTCTTCCAGCGTGTGGTCGGTGTTCATGCCGATGCCGAAGCGCATGCGCAGCACGCGTTCCTCACGCGGGGTGAGGGAGGCGAGGACGCGGGTGGTGGTCTCGCGGAGGTTCGACTGGATGGCGGCGTCGATCGGCAGGATCGCGTTCTTGTCCTCGATGAAATCGCCGAGGTGGCTGTCCTCCTCGTCGCCGATCGGCGTTTCCAAGGAGATCGGCTCCTTGGCGATCTTGAGGACTTTCCGGACCTTCTCGAGCGGCATGGCGAGCTTCTCGGCCAGCTCCTCCGGGGTCGGCTCGCGGCCGATCTCGTGCAGCATCTGGCGCGAGGTGCGGACGATCTTGTTGATCGTCTCGATCATGTGGACCGGGATGCGGATGGTGCGCGCCTGGTCGGCGATCGAGCGGGTGATCGCCTGGCGGATCCACCAGGTGGCGTAGGTCGAGAACTTGTAGCCGCGCCGGTACTCGAACTTGTCGACGGCCTTCATCAGGCCGATGTTGCCTTCCTGGATGAGGTCGAGGAACTGCAGGCCGCGGTTGGTGTACTTCTTGGCGATCGAGATCACGAGGCGAAGGTTCGCCTCGACCATCTCCTTCTTCGCCTGCCGGGCCTCGCGCTCGCCCTTCTGCACCATGTGGACGATGCGGCGGAACTCGATGATCTCGAGGCCGGTCTCGGTCGCGAGCGACTGGATCTCGCCGCGCAGCTCCTTGATCCGCTCGCCCTCGTTCTTGATGAAGTCGCGCCAGCCGCGCGTGGTGAGGTTCACCACGCGGCGGAGCCAGTGCGGATCGAGCTCGGCGCCCTGGTAGTGCGAGAGGAAGTCCTCGCGCTTGATGCGGTAGGATTCGGCAAGGCGGAGGAGGCGCCCCTCGAGGGCCACCAGGCGCTTGTTGATGTCGTAGAGCTGCTCCACCAGCGCATCGATGCGGTTCTGGTTGAGCGAGAGGCTCTTCACCTCGGAGACGACGTCTTCCTTGAGCTTCTTGAGGCGGCGCTCCTGCGCCGGCGACAGCCGCTCGTTCTTCAGCCGGTTCTCGACGAGCTGGTCCTGCAGGCGGCGCAGCTTCTTGTAGTTGCCGGCGATGTTGTCGAAGATCGCCACGACCTGCGGCTTGAGCTCGGCCTCCATCGCGGCGAGCGACACGGAATTCTCGATGTCGTCCTCGTCGTCGTCGAGCTCCGGCGGCCGCGGCGGCGGCTCCATGGAATCGACGATGTCGTCGTCGTCGCCCGTGGCACGGCGCGGCGCGGGGTGCTCGGACGCTGCGGGGGCGGCGGCAACGGCCTCCGGCGGCGGGGGCGGCGGCGCGTTCTTGGCGTCCGGCCCGGCGTAGGTCGCCTCGAGGTCGATGATGTCGCGCAGCAGGATCTTCGCCTGGGCGAGGTCCTCGCCCCAGATGATGATGGCCTGGAAGGTGAGGGGGCTTTCGCACAGGCCCGCGATCATCGTCTCGCGGCCGGCCTCGATGCGCTTGGCGATGGCGATCTCGCCCTCGCGGGAGAGCAGCTCCACCGAGCCCATCTCGCGCAGGTACATGCGCACCGGGTCGTCGGTGCGGTCGGTCGGCTCCTTGGCCGTGGTGGTCTTGGCGACGGCAGTGCCGGTCGCCTCGACCATGTCGGTCGAATCCGGCTCGTCGTCGGCCGCTTCCTTGTCGCCCTCGGCGGCCTCCTCGGCCTCCTCGGCGTCGACCACGTTGATGCCCATGTCGGACAGCATCGCGAGGATGTCCTCGATCTGCTCGGAGGTGACTTCCTCCGACGGCAGGACCGAGTTCAGTTCCTCATTGGTGACGTAGCCGCGCTTCTTGGCGGCCTTGATCATCCGCTTTACGGCAGCATCCGACAGGTCGAGCAGCGGGCCATCGGCCGCTTCGGCCGGGGCCTCCTGAACCTCGTCGGACTCTTCCTTGGTCGCCATGGCCTGCTCGTTCCATTGCACCGGCGGCCCGGGCTCAACACGCCCGCCGCCTGTACCAAACCCGAACGCGAGAAATGACGCCTCGCGCTTAACCCAAGTTTAACCGCGTCCGGCCGGACGCCGCCCTGCGAACGGCCCGCGCCTGCCGCCACGCCCTGCGGCCGGCGGCCTACAATTCCCCTGCCGCGCGGCCCGAACTCCTGCCGAAGCCGTCGATATGGGCCTCGATGTTGTCCGCCGCGCTCAACTGGTTCTGGATCTCGATCAGCCTGGTCAGGCTTTCGGCGGTTCCGTCCCGCGCCAGCGCCGCCTCGGCTTCCTTGAGCTCCTTATGTAACGCCCGCGCCCGCCGGTGCAAGGTTACGGCCTGCAGCCACGCCTGCTCCGCATCCTCGTCCGGTGCCTCGGGTGCCACCTGCCAGGCGCCGCTGCCGGCGACGCTGCGCTCGATCCGCATCAGGAGAGGGCCGAAACCGCGGGCGTTCAGGGCGGGGGCAAGGCCTTCTGCATGCACGGGCGAATCCGCGGCAAGCTCTAGGAGCACGCGGCGAAGCGAGTCAAGCTCGCGGCTGTGGAACTCGAGGTGCGCGAAGTCGTCGAAATGGCGCGTCAGCAGCGCCGGATGGTGGATCACCGACAGCACCAGCGTCGCCTCGCTGAGCCCCGTTCCGGCCGAAACCCCGGTCCGCATCGTGCGGCGGAGCTGGCCGGACGTCGCGAGCGCCTCGGCCGGGCGGTAGCGCGGCGCGGTCGGCCCGCGGCTCACCGCGCCGCGCCATGTGTCGTTCTGTCCGCGCCGCGGGAAGGGGCGGCGCTCGGGCTGGGCGGGTGACGGGGCGCCGGTCGCCGGGGCCGCGGGCGGAGCGAAGAGGCTGGCGAGGCGGCCCCTGAGGTCCTGCTCGTAGTGTTTCCGGATCGACGGGTCCGATATCGTGGCGGTCAGCGCGCCGATGCGCTGCTCCAGCCCCGCGCGCCGCTCCGGCGTGTCGTGGGGAGCGGCGTCGATCTCGCGCTCCCACAGCATGGCAACGAGCGGGACGGCCGCAGCGAGCACCTCGCGCATGGCGCCCGCGCCGGCGTCGTTGATGAGGTCGTCGGGGTCGCGGCCCTCCGGCAGCATGGCAAAGCGGAGCGACAGGCCCGGCTTGAGGTGCGGCAGCGCAAGGTCGATGGCGCGGAGCGCGGCGCGGAATCCGGCCGTGTCGCCGTCGAAGCAGAGGATCGGCTCCGGCGCCATCCGCCACATCAGGTGAAGCTGGCGCTCGGTCAGCGCGGTGCCGAGCGGCGCCACGGTGTGGACGAAGCCCGCCTGCACCATGGCGATGACGTCGACATAGCCTTCCACCGCAATCACGGTGCCGGCGCCGCGCGCCGCCTCGCGCGCCTCCCTGCCGTGATAGACGAGCGAGCCCTTGGTGAAGAGCGGCGTCTCGGGCGAGTTGAGGTATTTCGCCTGCGCGTCCGGCGACAGCGCCCGGCCGCCGAAGGCGACGACCCGGCCCCGGAGGTCGGTGATGGGGAACATCACGCGGTCGCGGAAGCGGTCGAACGGGACGGGAATGTCGTCGCCCGTGATCAGCAGCCCGGCCTCGACCATCAGTTCGTTGGACACGCCCCTGCCGCCGAGGTGCTGCTTCAGCGCCGAGCGGGACGAGCCGGCATAGCCGAGGCGGAAGGCGCGCTGGGTGGACGCGGTGATCTTCCGCTTCTCGAGATAGGCACGGCCGATCGCGCCGCCCCTGCCGGCGAGTTCCGCCTCGAAGAAGACTGCCGCCATCTCCATCACCTCGACGAGCCCCGCCTGGCGCCTGTCGCGCGCGTCGGCCTCGCGGTCCGGCGCGGGGAGGGGGACGCCCGCTTCCGCCGCCAGCCGCTCGACGGCCTCGGGGAAGGTGATGCCCTCGATGTCGGTGAGGAAGGTGAAGGCGTCGCCGTCCTTGCCGCAGCCGAAGCAGTGGTAGCGGCCGCGCCGGTCGTCGGCGTGGAAGGAGGGGGATTTTTCGTTGTGGAACGGGCAGCAGGCCCAGAAATCGCCCTTCGCGGCCTGCGTCTTCCGCCGGTCCCACTGCACGCGCCGACCCACCACCGCGGAGAGCGGCAGGCGGGCGCGGATGTCGTCGAGGAGGGAGGCGGGGTAACGCATCAACCGATTCGCGGGCGTCGGAGCGAATGAGTACCGCATGAATGGGGCCGGATGTGATTCGCGGCAGGTTTGTGCCGGGTATTCACAGGGCGCGGAGGAACGAGATGACGGAACTCCCGGAAACCTCGCGGCCCGCGGCACGCGCGCTCGCCGGGGCCGGTATTGAACCGCTCCGGGTTTGTCGGAGGCTCCAACTCTTGAGAGGATGGAGCGATGGACAAGCAGCAGAGACGGAAGTTTTCGCCTGAAGTGCGCGAGCGCGCTGTTCGGATGGTGATCGAGCACCGGAGTGATCACGCCTCACAGTGGGCGGCGATCGGC
>CAXNGA010000139.1:0-5645 GCA_964201375.1 Kaistiaceae bacterium | reverse complement strand
AATCACGGCGCCGCCGACGGTCTACCGGGCGCTGAACCGCCTCGTTGATGAAGGCCTCGCCCACCGCGTCGAGTCCCTCAACGCCTATGTCGCCTGCGTTCACTCACGCCACGGCAACGCTGCGGCCATCTTCTCGATCTGCGAGAACTGCGGCCTCGTCGCCGAGCTGGAATCCGCGGAAGCCGTCACAGGCCTTCGCGACGCCGCTTCCGGACGCGGCTTCAGGGTCGAACGCATGACGGCGGAGGTTCGCGGCCTCTGCGGCATCTGCTCCGACGACCCGAAGGCGCTCGCAGCGAGCGAGGCCCGCAATGCGCATGGCGGCCACGACCACGGCGATCACGACCACGACCACTGACGCCTCCCAGAAGTCTGAGTGACTGGCTCAGATGAGGGAAGGCCGGAGTCACACCACGACCCGTCGTGAGACCGCGCGCGAAGTGGCGTCAGTCCTGCTCGTGCCGGAAGGGCGCGTGTTCCGCAAGCATCTCCACGTCGGCTGCGGCCTGCTCGCGCTCGCGGACGAGGTAGGCCGAGATCGCGTCGCGGTAGCGCGGATCGGCGATCCAGTGGGCGGAATAGGTGGGGGTCGGCATGTAGCCACGGGCGAGCTTGTGTTCGCCCTGCGCTCCGGCCTCGACGCGCCCGAGGCGATGCGTGATCGCCCAGTCGATGGCCTGATAGTAGCAGACCTCGAAATGGAGGAAGGGATGCTGCTCGATGGCACCCCAGTAGCGGCCGAACAGGGTTTCCGAACCGATGAAGTTGAGCGCACCGGCGACGTAGCGGCCGTCACGCTTCGCCATGATGAGGAGGACGCGGTCGGCCATCCGCTCGCCGATCAGGCTGAAGAAGCGGCGGTTGAGGTATGGCGAGCCCCATTTCCGGCTCCCCGTTTCCATGTAGAACGCAAAGAAGGCGTCCCAGGCCTGCCCGGTGATCGACGGGCCGGTGAGAAACTCGACGGTGACCCCGTTCGCCAGCGCCTCGCGTCGCTCACGATGGACGGCCTTCCGCTTCCGTGATGCAAACGCCGCGAGAAAGTCCTCGAAGTCGCGGTAGCCCGGATTCTCGAAATGGAACTGGGCATCGGTGCGCTTGAGGTAGCCGAGCGTGGCGCAGAGTTCCCACTCGTCCTCCGGCATGAAGGTCACGTGGACCGAGGACATCCGCCCGGCCGCGGCGATGCCCGTTGCGCCACGGGCGAGCGCGATCGCGGCGCCGGCGTCGCCGGGCGGGACCAGGAGCCGCCGGCCGGTCGCCGGGGTGAACGGCACCGAGCACTGGAGCTTCGGGTAGTACCGCGCGCCGTTCCGCTGAAATGCCTCGGCCCAGCCATGGTCGAAGACGTACTCGCCCATCGAATGGGTCTTGAGATAGGCCGGCATGATCCCGCCGAGGCCACCGGAACCGTCGTCGAGGAGAACGTGGCTCGGAGTCCAGCCGGTCTTGCCGCCGGTACTGCCGGACTGTTCGAGGCAGTCGAGGAAATCGAACGACAGGAACGGGTTGTAGGGCAAGGCGCCGGTATTGCCCGCCGCCAGGGGGGCGTCGCTCGGCCAGCCCGGATTGGCCAGCGCATCCCACATGGCACGACCGACATCGGCCACTGCACCAACGGTGCGAATGGTTGCGGAGCGCGTCGGCGCGGAGGAATCGTTCAGCATCGACAACAGATGCGACCGGATTCAGTCCGCCTCAAGGACGGCGTCGATCAGGATGGCGGCATCGAGCGGCAGGCTGGCGGCAACGAGCACCGACCGCGTGTGCCGGCCCCGGTCGCCGAACACGGCCACGAACAGTTCCGATGCACCGTCGAGGACCTTGTGTGGCTCGGTGAAGGTGTCGGTGCCCGAGACGAACCCCGTCAGGCGCGCGACCTGCCTCACGCGGTCGAGCCGCCCAAGGGCGAGCTTTGCCTGCGCGATGAGGTTGATTGCCGCGAGCCGCGCCGCCGCCCGGCCCTGTTCGACGGTGAGGTCCCGGCCGAGCTTGCCTTTGAACGCGATGCCATCGGGTCCCACAGGCAATTGGCCGGCGATGAAGAAGAGCCCTCCGGCCCGGACGGTCGGGACATAGTTCGCGGCCGGAGCGGCCGGTGTCGGCAGGGTGATGCCGAGGGCGGCGAGGCGGTCTTCGGGGGAATCGGGCTGCGTCATGTTCTGCCTCGATGGGGCGGCGGTGGCGGTTTGGGCGCGAGCGTTGGCGCGCCCGCGCGTGCGATGGTATAGCGCGCGACCGGTTTCGCTGAGGCGCGCCGCGCAAAAAAGCCAGGGTCCGGAATGTCCGTCGATACTGCCACCGTCAAGCGCGTCGCGCGCCTTGCCCGCATTGCCGTCACCGACGACGAGGCGGAGCAGCTCAAGGGCTCCCTCAACGGCATCCTCGATTTCGTCGAGCAGCTCAACGAGGTCGATGTCGATGGCGTCGAGCCGATGACCTCCGTGCAGCCGATGCGGCTGCGTCGCCGCAGGGACGAGGTCACGGACGGCTTCATGGCCGGGAAGGTCACCGGCAATGCGCCCGAGACCGAGGACGGCTTCTTCCTCGTGCCGAAAGTGGTTGAGTAGGCATGGCCGCGGGCGGCACCGCACCGATTTCCGCTGACCACGCCGAGGTGGAGCGGCTGGACACGCGGTCAGCGCCTGATGCCGATAGTATCGGTGCGGTCATCTTCGGCGAGATCGGGGACGCCGCACCCCCGAAGGGCGTCGCGACAGAGATGATCGAGACCGGCGAGGCCCAAGCCTTAGAGCCCGCCTGTCGCCTCTACGAGAACGCCGGTTTCACCATGCGTGGCGCCTTCCTCGACCATACTGACAGCGGCTGGTCGCGCCTTCACGAGAAGTCCCTCCGATGACCGGTTCCGAACTCACTGGCCTCTCCATCGCAGCATTGCGCGACGGGTACGCTGCGAAGTCCTTCTCGCCGGTCGAAGTCGTCGACGCGTACATCGCTGCCGTCGATGCCGCGCGCGCCCTCAACGCCTACGTCGCCACGACTCCTGATCGCGCCCGCGCAGACGCGAAGGGCTCCGAGGCCCGCATCGCCGCCGGCACGGCGCGGCCGCTTGAGGGCATCCCCCTCGGCATCAAGGACCTCTTCGCCACCGAAGGCGTCCATACCCAGGCCGCGAGCCACATCCTCGACGGCTTCAAGCCGTTCTACGAATCCACCATCACCGCGCGCCTGTTCGGCGACGGCGCCACGATGCTCGGCAAGCTCAACATGGACGAGTTCGCCATGGGCTCGTCGAACGAGACCTCGTTCTACGGCCCGGTCGTGAACCCGTGGCGCGCCGGCAATGGCGCATCGAGCGCCGCGCTCGTTCCCGGCGGCTCGTCGGGCGGGTCCTCGGCGGCAGTCGCCGCAAACCTCTGCGCGGGCGCGACCGCGACCGACACCGGCGGCTCGATCCGCCAGCCTGCTGCCTTCACCGGCACCGTCGGCATCAAGCCCACCTACGGCCGCTGCTCGCGCTGGGGCACGGTGGCCTTCGCCTCCTCGCTCGACCAGGCCGGCCCGATCGCCCGCACCGTCCGCGACGCCGCGATCATGCTGCGTTCGATGGCCGGCTTCGACCCGAAGGATTCGACTTCCGCCGACATTCCGGTGCCGGACTACGAGGCCGCGACCCGTCGCGGCATGAAGGGCAAGCGCATCGGCATCCCGAAGGAGTATCGCGTCGACGGCATGCCCGAGGAGATCGAGGCGCTGTGGGCGAAGGGAAGGGCGATGCTGGCCGACGCCGGCGCCGAGCTCGTCGACATCACCCTGCCGCACACGAAATACGCGCTGCCGGCCTACTACATCGTGGCGCCCGCCGAGGCGTCGTCGAACCTCGCCCGCTATGACGGCGTCCGCTATGGCCTGCGCGTCCCCGGGCGCGACGTGACGTCGATGTACGAGAACACCCGCGCCGCCGGCTTCGGCACCGAGGTGAAGCGGCGCATCATGATCGGCACCTACGTCCTCTCGGCCGGCTACTACGACGCCTACTACCTGCGCGCCCAGAAGGTCCGGACGCTCATCAAGCGCGACTTCGAGACGGTGTTCGAGGGTGGCATCGACGCGATCCTGACGCCGGCAACGCCGTCCTCGGCCTTTGGCATCGGCGAAATGTCGAAGGCATCGCCCATCGAGATGTACCTCAACGACATCTTCACGGTGACCGCCAACATGGCTGGCCTTCCCGCGATGGCGGTTCCTGCCGGCCTCGACGGGAAACAGCTCCCGCTCGGCCTCCAGCTCATCGGCCGCCCGTTCGACGAGGAGACGCTGTTCGCGGCGGCACAGGTGATCGAGGACGCGGCGGGGTCGTTCAGGCCGAAGCGCTGGTGGTGATGATGGGCGAACCGGCCAACATTCCCGGTCATCCCGCGACGGCGGGGACGAGCGGGGTTGGGGGCGCGGAGAGCAATCCATGATCGCTGCGGATTTCGTCAAGGTGCCCACAAACGTGTCCCCGCCCGCCGGCCTCGCCGGCCCGCTCCTCGGTCTCTGGTACGCCGGACGCGGCGACTGGGAAGCCGCCCACGATGCCGTTCGGCTCGACGAGAGCGCCGACGCCGCGTGGGTCCACGCCCACCTCCATCGCATCGAGGGTGACCTCGACAATGCCCGCTACTGGTACGGCCAGGCGGGCCGCCCCTACACGGCGGAACCGCTCGACGCCGAGCGCGCGAAGATCGCAGCGGAACTCCTCGCTACCTGATCAGCGATGGGCTCGGTCAACGAGGTTGCGCACATTCACGATAGGTAGTACCTATACAGATATGTACTACCTATCGGGTGGGGCGTGGGAGTTGCCACCGTGAGCAAATACGAACCGCTCGGCGACTTCCTTCGGTCCCAGTATGGCGACGAAGTGCGGGTTCGCTTCGCCGACATCGAGAGGGTCCTTGGTTTTCGGCTGCCCCCCTCGGCCCGATCCCATCGGCCGTGGTGGTCCAACAATCCCGACAACAGCGCCATCACGAAGGTCTGGCTCAAGGCGGGCTTTCGGACGGAGCAGGTAGATATGGCGGGCGAGATGCTGGTCTTCGCCCGCACGAAGAAGGAGGCATCGATGGCCGCAGGATTTGGCGAGGCAGATGCCGCGCTGCCGGTGGCAGCCGGCAAGCCACTCCCCCCGCACCCGGCGTTCGGCGCCATGAAGGGCATGATCACGATCATGCCGGGCGTGGACCTCACGGCTCCGGCCGATCCCGAATGGGCCGATAGGCTCGATGATCCGCACGCCTGGGTCGGCGGCCTCGACGATCCGAAGCCCGACGACCGATGAGGCCGCCGATCCTTCTCGATACGTGCGCTCTGATCTTTCTGGTCGAGGGTGACCTGTCGGCGCGAGCCGCGCGCACATTGGGGGAGGCGATGACCGACGATCGACCTGTGCTCGCTTCGCCCGTCTCCGCCTGGGAGATCGGCCAACTGGTAGCGCGTGGGCGCCTCCGGATTGCGTCTGATCCCGCCGGGTGGTTCGACCGCGCTACCACCCTCCCGGGCATCGCCATGTCGCGCTTGCCTACCGAGGTTCTGGTCGCCTCATCCTTCCTGCCGGGAACGCCGCCACGCGACCCGGTCGACCGGATCTTCATCGCCTCGGCCCGCACGATCGGTGCTGCTCTGATGACGCGCGATCGGCT
>CAXNGA010000138.1:0-5656 GCA_964201375.1 Kaistiaceae bacterium | reverse complement strand
GGCGCCGCGCCGCCCCCTCGCCTGCGACCCCGCAATGGCGGGAGAGGGGCGGCGTTCGGGGGAATGCGGCTTGCGGGGCGGGCTTGGCGTGCCTAAATCCGGGGGCCGCTGCGGCGGAACGCTCAAGGCGTGGGGGATCGATGTTCGAGCTGCTCAGGTTCATCAACACGCTGCTCCAGCTTTACGTGTACGTCCTCATCGCGAGCGCCATCTTCAGCTGGCTCTACGCGTTCGGCGTGGTCAACTCGCGCAACCCGGTGGTCGCGGCGATCGGCCAGTTCCTCTACGTCGTCACCGAGCCGCTGCTGCGGCCGATCCGGAACTTCCTCAACCGGCTCTTCGGCGGGAACACGGGCGGCATCGACTTCTCGCCCATCGTCCTGATCCTGATCATCTTCTTCATCCAGAGCGTGGTCATCACCAACCTGGCCAAGCTCTTCTACTGAGCCTTGCGATGGTCTCGCCCTTCCGCGTCGTGGCGGGGGCGCTCCGGGTCCGGGTGCGGCTGACGCCGCGGGCTGCGGCCGACCGGGTCGATGGGCGGTCGCTGCTCTCCGACGGCACGGAAATCCTCGCGGCGCGGGTGCGTGCGGCACCCGAGGCGGGCGCGGCGAACGAGGCAATCGAGCGGCTGCTGGCCGAGGCGTTCGGCCGGCCGCGCTCGGCGGTGCGGGTGGTGCGCGGCGGCACGGCGCGGGTCAAGGAGGTCGAGATCGGCGGCGATCCGGCAGCGCTTTCGGCGCTCGCGGAACGGACGTTTCCGCCGCCGGCCGGGAAAGGCTAGGGCGCGGCCGTGACGACGGACGCACCGGCAGCGGCCGGGATCCAGGTCGCGAGCGCGGCGCGGAGGCGGAGGGCGACGAGTTCCGCCCCCTCGACGGCGGCGCGCTGCTCGGCGTCCTGGCGGGCGCGCGACTCGGCAAAGCCCTGGTTGGAGAGGGTGAAGCGCGTCTCGGTCCGCACCACGCCGCTCGTGACGACCTCGCCGGTGGCGATCACCACCAGCGTGTAGCTGGTCGCGAGCGAGACCACCGTCGTCCGCTCGTTGCCGGGCGCGGTCACGATGAAGCCGTCATTGCCGACATCGGTCGCGATCGACACCTCGTAGGTCGGCACCGGATCGGGGTTGGCGCCGCCGGTGAGCTGGAACATCAGCTCGTTCCGGACGATCTGCGCGACCCGGTCGCCGACCGGAGCCACGTTGATGCCGGCCAGCGCCACGCGGAGCGTCGCCCCGTCGGCGCGCTCGCCGTACAGCGGCTGGACCGTGCAGGCCGACAGCGCAAGGCCGGCGACGACGGCCAGAGGAACGGCGAACAGCCGGCGCGCCCTTGATGGCAACACGGGAACTCCACTTCCGGCGCGCATGGCGCCTCACCCCGGCCAGTGTGCCGCGGAGGCCGGGGATGTCAATCGACCGGCGCCCGCGGCCTCGTCCGGCGCGGTATCGCGCCGTTCGGGTGCCCGGATTGTTTCTGGCAGGTGTTCTTAGTTGATTTGTCGCCGCAGGGGCGGGGCGGCATTGTCCGGCAGCAGCCCGGGGGCGGGCGATTTGCGGGTTTGCCATGCTCAAGGACACCGGGACGGCGTTGCCCGAGATCGCCTTCATCGACCTCAGGGCGCAGCGCCACCGGCTCGGCGACCGCATCGAGAGGGCGATCGGCCGGGTGCTCGACCATGGCCAGTTCATCCTCGGCCGCGAAGTCGATGCCGTCGAGGCGAAGCTCGCCGAATTCTGCGGCGCGCCGCACGTCATCGCCTGCGCCAACGGCACGGATGCGCTCCACCTCGTCCTGATGGCGAGGGGCATCGGCCCCGGCGACGCAGTGATCTGCCCGGCCTTCACCTTCGCCGCGCCCGCCGAAGTCATCGCCATAACCGGCGCCACGATCGTGTTCGCCGACGTGCTGGCCGATACCTTCAACATCGACCCGGCCGGAATCGTCCGCGCCTGCGATCTGGCGCGGAAGCGCGGCCTCACGCCCAGGGCGGTGATCGCGGTCGATCTCTACGGCCAGCCGGCCGACTACGACGTCATCGAGGCGATCTGCGCCGAGGAGGACCTCTTCCTCCTCGCCGACACCGCCCAGGGGTTCGGCGCCACCTACAAGGGCCGCAAGACCGGCACGATCGGCGGCGCGACCGGCACCAGCTTCTTCCCCGCAAAACCGCTCGGCTGCTATGGCGACGGCGGCGCGATCTTCACGGCCGATCCGGAACTCGACCGGCTGCTGCGCTCGATCCGCATGCACGGCCAGGGCGCCGAACGCTACGAGCACGCCCGCGTCGGCGTGAACTCCCGCCTCGACGCCGTCCAGGCCGCGATCCTCATGGAGAAGCTCTCCATCTTCGGCGAGGAGATCGAGGCGCGCGACAGAGCCGCCACCCGCTATTCCGAAGGGCTTGCCGACGTCGTCGCCGTGCCGAAGCTCGCGCATGGCTCGACCTCGGTGTGGGCGCAGTACACGCTCCGCCTCGGCGGGCGGAACCGCGATGCCTTCGTCGCCGCGCTCAGGGCCGACGGCGTGCCGACCGCCGTGCACTACCCGCGCCCGCTCCACCGCCAGGCGGCGTTCCTGGGTCACCTCACCGCCGGCGATCAGCTTCCGGTGGCGGAGCATCTCGCCAACGAGGTGGTGAGCCTGCCGATGCACGCCTATCTCCGCGAGGACACGCAGGACCGCATCATCGCCAGCGTCCGGCGCGCCCTCGCCTGACGTTCGTGGTCCGCGCCCTTGCCGCGGAACCCTGCCGATCCCATCATAATCCCTGCCGGACCGTGGCGCCGAACGGGCTGCCATCCGGCATGAAAAGGACCATGAGCACCCTTCGTACCGGCATCCTCCTCGCCGCCCTCACCGCGCTCTTTATGGGCGTGGGCTACCTGATCGGCGGGTCGGGCGGCATGCTGATCGCGTTCGTGGTGGCGGCGGGCATCAACCTGTTCAGCTACTGGAACTCGGACAAGATCGTGCTGCGCATGCACCATGCGCGGCCGGTCGATGCGCGCTCCTCGCCCGACCTCTACGCGATGGTCCAGCGCCTGTCGCAGCGCGCCGGCCTGCCGATGCCGGCGGTCTACGTCATCGAGAACGCGCAGCCGAACGCGTTCGCGACCGGCCGCAACCCGGAGAACGCCGCCGTGGCGGTGACGTCCGGGCTCATCCAGCGGCTCTCCTTCGAGGAGATCGAGGGCGTGGTGGCGCACGAGCTCGCCCACATCAAGAACCGCGACACGCTCACCATGACGCTGACCGCCACGATCGCGGGCGCGATCTCCATGCTGGCGAATTTCGCCTTCATCCTCGGCGGCAACCGCAACAACAACAGCCCGCTCGGCATCGTCGGCGTCATCTTCGCCGCGCTCGTGGCGCCGCTTGCGGCAGCGCTGGTGCAGTTCGCCATCAGCCGGACGCGCGAATACGTGGCCGACCGGACGGGCGCGGAAATCTCCGGCAATCCGCGCGCCCTTGCATCGGCGCTCGTCAGCATATCCAACACGGCCGCACGCATTCCGAACATGGACGCCGAGCGCGCTCCCGCGACCGCGCACATGTTCATCATCAACCCGCTTTCCGGGGCCCGGATGGACAACCTCTTCTCGACGCACCCCGCCACGCAGAACCGCGTCGACCGCCTCATGGCGCTCGACCACCAGATGGGCGGGGGCGGCGGTTCGTTCGCGCGGCCCGGCCCGGCGCAGGCGGCGCCGCCGCGCGTCGGCAGGACAGGAACTCCGGACCGCGGCCCGTGGGGTTGACCCAGCGGGGCGCCCGCCCCCAGCAGCGGCATGGCGGCGGCCGGTCGTCGCGTGCGGTGGCCGGCCTGCCGGCACGCGCGGCGGCAGTCACCGCCGTCATCGACGTGCTCGAACACCAGCGACCGTTCGAATCGGACGGTGCCGCCTTCATCGGCCTCGAGCCGGCCGACCGCGGCCTTGCGCGGGCGATCGTCGGCACGACGCTCCGCCGCCACGGCGAGATCCGCGCCATCCTCGACCGGCTGATGCAGAAGCCGCCGACCACGCGGATGGGGAAACTCTCCGCCATCCTCGACACGGCTGCGGCACAGCTCCTCTTCATGGAGGTGCCGGACCACGCGGCGGTATCGCTGGCGCTGGAGCTTGCCGAGGCGGACCCGAAGGCGCGGCACTTCAAGCCGCTCGCCAATGGTGTGCTGCGCGCGCTGGCGCGGGACAGCGAGACGTTCCGCGCCGAGGCGGTGCCCCCCTTCGCCGACACGCCGAAATGGCTCGCCGCGCGCTGGAGAAAGTCCTTCGGCGAGACCCACGCCGCCGCGATCGCCGAGGCGCACCGCATCGAGGCGGCGCTCGACGTCACCGTCCGCGACGATCCCGCCGGCTGGGCCGTCAAGCTCGGCGGCATGGCGTTGCCCACCGGCTCGGTGCGGCTCGACGGCCGGGGCCGGATCGAGGCGATGCCGGGCTTTGCCGAAGGCGCGTGGTGGGTACAGGACGTCGCGGCAGCACTTCCGGCGCGCCTCCTCGGCGACGTCCGCGGCCTGACGGTGCTCGACCTCTGCGCCGCGCCGGGCGGCAAGACTGCGCAGCTGGCCGCGGCGGGCGCGATCGTGACCGCGCTCGACCTCTCGCCCGAGCGGCTCGCGCGGGTGAGGGAGAACCTGGCACGGCTGAAGCTGACGGCCACGACCGTCGCCGCCGACGGCACGACCTACGATCCGCCCACGAAATTCGACGCCGTCCTTCTCGACGCGCCGTGCTCGGCCACCGGCACCATCCGCCGCCACCCCGACATTCCGTTCCTCAAGCGCGAGTCCGATCTGGCGAGCCTTGCCGTGATCCAGCAGGCGCTCCTGGCGCGGGCGGTGAATCTGACCAGGCCCGGCGGCACGATCGTCTACGCCACCTGCTCGCTCGAGCCGGAGGAGGGCGAGGCGCAGATCGAGGCCGCGCTCCGCGACCTGCCGGTCGAACTCGTGCCGATCGAGGCGGGCGAATTTGAGGGCCTTGCGGCCGAGTGGATCGCGGGCGGCTTCCTGCGGACGACGCCGGGCCATTCGCCCGGGGCAGGCGAGGATGGCGGGATGGACGGCTTCTTCGCGGCCCGGCTCCGCCGGCGCTAGCTTCTCTCCGCCGCCGTCCGGGTGCGACGGGCGACGCGGCGCGACAGCTGCGCCAGCGTCTGGAGGATCGTGCCGGTCGCCACCGATGGCAGCGTCCGCGAGGCGTGGATCATCCGCGCGATGTAGCCGATCGCCTGGTCCAGTTCCTCGCGCGGCCACAGCCGGAGCTGGCGCTCCAGCGCTGCCCTGCGCTGCGGGAACAGCGGCGGCCGGTAGCCGTTCAGCACGTCCGTGACCGAGCTCCGCTCCGCCGTGGCGGACAGCCGGTGCAGCATCAGGAAGTGACGCTCGACGGCAAGGCCGATCGTCTGCGCGCCGGTACCGTCGGCCAGGAGCCGCCGCGCGCCGCGGTCGACGCCCGCGACATCCCCCGTCGCCACCGCCTCGGCGACGTCGTCCGCCGCGATGGCCGCCGCATCGCCGACGAGCGCGATGACGTCCGCCATGCCGAGCGTTCCGGTATCGAGCGCGTAAAGGGCGAGTTTTGCTATCTCCGAGCGCGTGGAGCCGCGATCGGTGCCGAGGAGGTCGATCGCAGCCGCCCGCGCCTCGG
>CAXNGA010000137.1:0-5683 GCA_964201375.1 Kaistiaceae bacterium | reverse complement strand
AGTTTGATTTGAATCGAGGCGAATCACCTTGTCCAGATGGAAAAGGGTTAACGACGCGATAACGGCCCGGTTCGCGAATTAGGCGAGCGTTCTCGTCACGATGTCGGTGACGTCGCGGGAGAGGTTTGCCGTCGATGCGATGCGGCGGAGCGTCCGCTCGGCCGAGAGGCGCCGACGCTCCTCGAGTGCCCGCCACGAGCGGAACGACACCAGGATGCGAGCGGCGGTCTGCGGGTTCTTGCCGTCGAGCGCCAGCACGACGTCGGCGACGAGGTCGTAGCCGGCGCCGTCGGGCCGGTTGAACTGCACCTGGTTGGCGGCGGCGAAGCTGCCGACGAGGGCCCGGATACGGTTCGGGTTGCTCGCCGCGAAGGCGGGGTCATTCAACAGTTCGCGCACGCGCGCGAGCGTCTCGGGCATTGGCGCGGTCGCCTCGAGCGCCAGCCATTTGTCGAGGACGAGCGCATCGCCCTCGTAGCGCTGCCGGAACGACTGGAGCGCTTCCTTCCGGTGCGGTGATCGCGTCCGGTTGAGCGCGGCAAGAGCCGCCATGCGGTCCGTCATGTTGTCGGCGGTGCGGAACTGGCGCGCGGCGGTGTCGATCGCGGCCTTGCTGCCGCCCGCCACGAGGAGGTCGAGGATCGCGTTCCGCAGGGCGCGGGCGCCGGTGCCGACGGCGTCGGGCCGGTAGGGGGCCGGCGCTGTGATGGCATCGCGGACGCTGGCGAGGCGGTCGCCGAGCCGCTGCGCCAGCGAAGCGCGGAGGCCGTCGCGGGCAAGCGCGATCGCTTCCGGATCGACGTCGCGGCCGAGTTCGCGCGCTACTTCGGATTCCGAGGGGAGGGTGAGAATCTGCGCCCGCAGGGACGGGTCGAGCGATGCGGTCTCGACGGCCGCAACCAGGGCATCCGCGAGCGCGGTGTGTTCCGGCACCGGCGTGCCGGCGCGGATGGCGGCAACGGCCGCAGTCAGCGTGCGCATCTCCAGCATCTGGGCGACCTGCCAGCGGTTGAACGGGTCGCTGTCGGTGCGGAGGAGGAAGACGAGGTCATCACTGGAGAGGTCGATCGACAGTCGCACCGGCGCCGAGAAACCGCGGAGGAGCGACGGCACCGGCCGCGCCGCAACGCCGCCGAACTCGACCGTCTGCGATGCCTCGGTGAGGTGGATCACGTCGTCGGCCACGCGTGCGCCGGAGACGCTCGCGAACGCGAGGTCCTCACCATTGGGTCCGATGAGGCCGAAGCGGATCGGGACGTGCAGCGGACGCTTCACCTGCTGGCCGGGCGTCGCCGGCGTTGCCTGCGCAAGGTTGAGCGTGTAACGCCGGGCAGCGGCATCGTAGCGGCCCTTGGCCACGATCTCGGGCGTGCCGGCCTGCGAGTACCAGAGCTTGAAGTGGCCGAGGTCGGTGCCGGTCGCCTTCTCGAAGGCCGTGACGAAGTCCTCGACCGTGGCGGCCCTGCCGTCGTTCTCTTCGAAATACCGGTCCATGCCGGCGCGGAAACCGTCCGGGCCGAGGATCGTCCGGATCATGCGGACGAGTTCGGCGCCCTTCTCGTAGACCGTTGCCGTGTAGAAGTTGTTGATCTCGAGGTAGCTCTCCGGGCGCACCGGGTGAGCGAGGGGACCGCCGTCCTCCGGGAACTGCCGCGCCTTGAGCGTCCGGACGTCCTCGATCCGCTTCACCGGCCGCGACCGCATGTCGGCCGAGAACTCCTGGTCGCGATAGACCGTCAGCCCTTCCTTCAGGCAGAGCTGGAACCAGTCGCGGCAGGTGATGCGGTTGCCGGTCCAGTTGTGGAAATACTCGTGGGCGATCACGCCCTCGATGTAGGCGTAGTCGCTGTCGGTGGCGGTGTCGGGATCGGCCAGCACGAAGCGGTCGTTGAAGACGTTGAGCCCCTTGTTCTCCATCGCCCCCATGTTGAAGTCCGACACGGCGACGACATTGAACACGTCGAGATCGTACTCGCGGCCGAAGGCCTCCTCGTCCCAGCGCATCGAGCGCTTCAGCGAGTCCATCGCATGGTGGCAGCGGTCTTCCTTGCCGTGCTCGCAGAGGATGGCGAGCGCGACCTTGCGGCCCGACATGGTGGTGAAAGTATCGTGGATCGCGCCGAGATCCCCGGCGACGATCGCGAACAGGTAGGACGGCTTCGGGTGCGGGTCGTCCCAGATCGCATAGTGGCGGTCGGTCCCCGGAATGTCGCCGGCCTCGGCCGGATTGCCGTTGCCAAGGAGGATGGGCGCCTCGGACTTCCTGGCCTCGATCCGGGTCGTGTAGACGGAAAGGACGTCGGGCCGGTCGAGGAAATACGTGATGCGCCGGAAGCCCTCCGCCTCGCACTGCGTGCAGTAGGCGGCGCCGGAGCGGAAAAGCCCCATCAGCTGCGTGTTGGCCGTCGGGTTGATCTCGGTTTCCAGCACCAGCTCGAACGGACCCGCGGGCGGCGAAGCAAGGATGAAGCGGTCGGCGCCTGCCTCGTAGTCGCCGGGCTGCAACGCCTTGCCGTCGAGCGTTGCACCGATCAGGCGCAGTTCGTCGCCGTCGAGGTGCAGGGGCGCGGCGCCACGAACGCGCCGCAGCGACAGCGTTGCGACCACCCGCGTTGCGCTCGGCTCCAGCCGGAAATCGAGGTGGACGCGGTCGATCGCGAACTCCGGCGCGCGATAGTCCTCGAGGCGCGTCAGGACAATGTCCGGCTTCATGGCGTGTATCCGCGGCGACTGGCTTGGTTGCGGCGGTTCTAGGCCCTCCGGGCCGCAAGGCCAAGCGTCATCGGGCGGCCGGCCCTCCTGGGTGAAGGTCGGAGAAGACCTTCTCCTCACCCTGCCCCGGCGGGGCAAGGTGAGGAAGGCCGCGCGATCGCTCACGGGCGTCGGCGGAGGTCTCCGGCCCGACGGTGGCGCTACCGGTCCAGCACCGACCGGATCTCGACCAGGTTCGATCGCGCGCGGAGGATGTAGAAGCCGATCGTGGCGAGGTGGTTCGGCATCAGCCAGGCGTCGTCCCGGGCGTTCGAGATGAGCATGGGGTCCATCTCGATCGCCTGCCGGAGATGCAGCATCATGTTGTCCCAGATCTGCAGGAGTCCGCGGCTGGTGGCGATCTCGAGGAAGTCGGCCCGCGCCGCAGCGAGGATGCCGTAATACGCGTACATCTCACCCTTGGCGTACATGAAGAGGTTGTCCGCCTGGGTGTCGAACCAGCCGCTGTGATGCGTCTCCGTGCGCGCAAGCAGGAGCGCCGTGGTCGAGCCGATGTCGGCGGCGATGCGGTCGATGAACTGCAGGAGGTTGTCCGCGCGGGCGTCGAAGCTCGCCTGGCACTGGACGAGGCGGTCCTGGTAACGCACCAGCGCCTCGCGGGCATTCTCGTAGTAGGTCGGTGTCCGTGTCGTGGGGCCGAACGGCCGCTCGCTGAACGGGTTGAAGATCCAGGTATAGCGGTCGAACGTGACGCTGCCGCGCGCCTGCGTCAGGTCGGAATCGGCCTCTGCCGTGCCGCGAACGCGCCCGATCGTGTCGGTGAGTTCCGTGACCGTCCGCTGGACGGCCTGATGGACGCCCAGCTGGAACGCCGCCTTGTTGTCGAGGAACTTCGTCTGCTCCCAGTCGAGCAGGAACAGGAAGCCCATCTTGTAGAAGGGGTTGCTCGGTATCCAGAGGTTCTGGTTGACGTTGAAGTCGATCAGCTCCGCCGTTGCATCGACGACGTAGGAGCGTCCGCACACACCCGCCGCGCCCTGGCCGACGACGGTCGGGGCGAGGGTGCGCTGGTCGAGCGCGAGGGCATCGATGTAGTTGACGTCGTAGCCGCGGATCCAGGCCGCGTTCCAGAAGAAGTAGAGGTGACCGATCAGGAACGGCGCCACGATCACGCCGACGGCCAGCTTGAACCAGCGGTTCTGCCGCCAGAACAGCCGCCACAGCATCCGGAACGGCCAGGCGATCCAGCTTCCGAACTGGCCGAGCACACGAAAGATGGCAGCCCAGAGCTGCCGGAACCACGACAGGACCAAATCCACCCACCCGGAAGCACGCGGAATCCTCGGCGGCATGCCGGGGAAGGCCATCGTGCACGACCGGGCCTCCGTCCCAAGACATGGATTTTCGCGAAGTCGTGTTCAAGACGTATTCGTTGAACGGGCGCGCGGCGCCTGATCCTCGCCACAGGGCGAGGGTTGGAGAACGCGGTCAGGGCCGCTACGTATCGGGCACAGCGCAAACGCCCCGGAACGGCGCTCCGCTCCCCTGAAACCTGATCGCGCCCTTGACCGAGACACGAACCCATTCCCGCTTCGCCGTCGCTCCGATGATGGACTGGGGCGAGAAGTCTTTCGAAACAGTGCGTTATTTCGAATGTGCTGCGCACCTGCTGCAATGCGGTACAGGACGGTCGCCATCCACAGGCGCTCGTCCTCACGCATGTCCGGCGCCTTCTCGTCGAGCCTGAGGTCGTGGTCTCCACATGGCGGGCCGCACGGGCGCATGATTCCGGTGTCACCGAGGCCCCGTTCCGTGACGCCCTCCACGCACACAACTGGCTCGTGTCGACAGCACCTTGGTCAAGGCACTGGCTCGGGCGTTCCGATGGCGGAACCTGCTCCAAACCGGGGTCTACGGCACCGTTGCTGAACTCGCCGCGGCCGAGAAGATCAACCCGTCCTATGTGAGTCGGGTGCTGCGGCTGACGCTGCTCGCGCCTAAGATCGTTGAGGGGATATTGGACGGGGGGCAGTTGCCGGAGCTGACGCTGGCGGGCCTAATGGAACCGTTTGCGATGGAGTGGGTGGCGCAGGTGCAAATTCCGACCTATCGTGCCGCAGACTTGTTGAGCCACCGCATTGCAGGAGCATAGTATAATAGAACAATCAAGCTTGCCGCTTGTCACCTCGCACCGAGAGTAATCGTAGTGCTCGACCCTCTGTATGAGCACTTTCTACTTTGGGCCAAGACGGTTCCAGGCGACGCCAGTCGGTATCACCCTCTGGGCTACCATTCGCTCGACGTCGCGGCTGTCGCAGAACTCTTGGTCGGCCGCGACCAAACGCGCTTCGCCGCCATCGCGGAACGCCTCGGGGCCGAAGTATCCGCGCTCGGACGGTTAACGATCTGGCTTGTGGCGATGCATGACATCGGAAAAGCGTCGCGCGTCTTTCAACGGAAGGCCGACCTTGAATTGTCGCATGAGGTGAGAGCGCGGCGTGCCGTGCTGCTCGATGATGCGAAGCCCGACGTCCCGGGGCCACCGCACGGACAACTCACCGCCTGGCACCTGACGCACGGAGACGTCCAGGATCGGTTCGAACGCTCCACTCCAGACTGGCACCACAGCTTTCGTTCCTATGTCGTTGACGCCGTCGCGGGACATCACGGGCGGCCGGTCGCGCGCGGGGGGGGGCTCGACGAGACCCATGTGGTCGGCCGGGGCGTAGGGCCCGTGGCGGGCGCTCTTGCCGAGGAAATGGCGCGGGTAATCGGGGTCAAACCCGTGGCGATTGGGGAGTTCCCGACAAACGACCCGGCCGTCGCGTATGCGTGGTACGTCGCGACGCTGCTGCCGGTCGCCGACTGGATGGCGTCGAACGTGCGCTGGTTCGAAGCGACGATGCCGGGTCCGGATCTGGCAGACTATTGGGCAACCATGGCGCGCCCCCGGGCGCGGGAAGCGTTGGCG
>CAXNGA010000136.1:0-5778 GCA_964201375.1 Kaistiaceae bacterium | reverse complement strand
CCCAAACTTCCTGCTGGAAGTGATCGCGCGCTGCGTCGTGAACGGGACCGACGTCGGCGAGCGGTTCATTCGTTCCGGCTTCGCGATTCCCCTGCCCGCAGAGACGGATGCCTATGCCGCTGCAGTGGCGGAGGCGCAGGCTGCTGGTGTCGGCTTCTGGCAGGGCATGGTCGCCGCGCCTGCCGAGTGGCGCGCGGCCAACGGGGTTCTGGCCGGGCGCCCGACGTTCCGTCCGGTGACAACGCCGTAGTTCCCATCCCCGGGCCTGTCGCGTCAGCGTGGGGCGAACAGCGGCGGAAGCCCTCCGAGAACGAGGTCGCCCGCGTTACGCGATGCGCCCCGAACCACTGCGCGGCCATCGACCAGGTCCACGGTCAGGGGGAGCGCCGCCGCCGGGTCGGGGCCAAGCTCTTCAAGGAGCGCGGCGTAGAACTGCGCGAGCGCGGCCCGGTCGAAGGCTTCCGCCGCATGGAACGCATCAAGGACGGTCAGGGGATCGGCCACCGCAAACGACAAGGTACCGGCCAGCCGGCCCTCCGGGTCCAGACCAAGGGTCCCCTCGCCGATCGCCTCGAGGACGCCCCAGCGGATCTCGATCGACGTGACTCCAATGGCCCCTGGAGCGGGAACCGCCCCGAGGATGTCGGTCCACGAACTGGATGTCGCTGCTCCATCGAAGCCGAGATCGGCCACGATGAGCTCTATCTCCGGTCCAAGCGCCGCCGTTTCAGTAGCCGGAAGAACAACATCTGCAGCGCGGAACTGAACCGCGGTCCTTGCGGCAATGCCGCCTTCGCCCTGGCCAGGAACCAGGCGGAGCGAAAGCTGGCCAACCAGCGTCGGTACGGCCTCGCCCTGTGCAAGCGAAAGCGATCGCGCCTCGATGGACAGTGCCGTCACCGCCCCGTCTGCGCCGCGCTCGATCGTGATCGAGGTCGTTCCAACCACGGAAACATCGAGGGCGCCGACCGTGAGGGTCTGCGCGCCGGTGGATTCGACCACGTTGTTTCCCGTTCGCCCGCCGAGAACCGCCGTCGCTGCGGTCCAGCGAAACACCTGAGCGGAGGCCGGTCCCGCGATCGCGAGCCCGGTGACAACGAGTTCTCCGCCCTGCGTGATGGCGGATTCCGCCGTTACGACGAGGCCGGCGCTCCGCAGAGGGGCAGCCCAGATGTCGAACTCGGCGTCTGCGGGCAAGCCCGGGAGCGGGGCAACGGACGCCGCCGGCGGGTTCGCCCGTGCGAGAGACGCATCGTGGGCGACCGGCAACCCGGCCCCTCCCGCCGCTACCGCAGCAGGCGCGCCTGCGTTCCCCCAGGACGTCTCGCCGCCGCCGCCGATGACGACGACGACGGCTGCGACAACCGCCACCGCAACGAGAGCGCCGCCGATAAGAAGAGCCGGCTTCACGTTCTGGTCTCCACCGGCCAGCCTCGCCTGATGGCCTCAACTGCCATTGTAGGGAACGGCGTCGTCATGAGGATACTCGATGCGGATCACTTCGTCGGCGGTCCAGGTGATGGCGCGCTCGAAACGGAAGATGAGGGTGCCGGCCTCGGTCACCGCGTCTGCCGTCACCAGGCCGCCGTCGGGCTGACGTCGAAGGGTGATCCCGGTGAGGATGTCGTCCGGAAACAGGAGTGCCTGGTCGTTCGGCGCCCACGGGCCGACATAGACATCTATGCCGTCGATCGTTCCGAGATAGCCGGGCCAGGCATCGTCCCGCGCCGCCAGTTGTGCCCCGCCGGGTGGTGTTCCCGCGAACCACTCACGAACCCAGACTGGATTGTCCGGCGCTGGCACGATGAGCACCGGTCGACGGCCAGTCGCGAGCAGGGGGGCCGCCGCTTCGCGAAGCGCGTCGTAGAACGTGGGCGCGTCGGTCGCAACCAGGGTGGGGCCGGGACGGGCGGATAGCTCCGTCCAGACGTCGTCGGCTGCGGCAAACGCGACGGTCGCCAGCACGTCTGCCCGCCATGCCGCCGCCGCCGCCGCGACCGTCGCCCAGTTGAAGACATCCCGTTCGGGAATCGCAGCATCGATGAACCCGGTCGCGAGCATGCCGGCGCGGATTTCGCGGACTGCCGTGGTCCCCTCGCCGATGGCGATGGACACTTCTGCGAACACGCCGATCCCGCCACGGTTTTCGGTCAGCGCAGCCTCGATCGCGCCGACGAGCGGATCCAGGCTGCGCCCGATATAGGCCACTTCGATGGCGGTGATGTCCGCTCGGTATGCCCGCGGCTCCGCGAACACCCCCCGCCAGACCCCCGACTTCGCTGCCCGTGCAGCGTCCTCCGCAGCGATGTACCGGTCCGACTGCACCCGATCCGCTATGGCCCAGCCCTGGCGGACCATGTTCTCGGCAACGTCGCCCTCCGCCGTCGTGCACGTCGCCTTCTGCACCTCGCCGACGCGATCGCCGACCGGCGTGCAGGTTACCGCGACCGGATCCAGCAATGTCTGCAGGGCTCGGGTCGCCGAGGCGCCGCAGGCAAGCACTCGACCATCGACGAAGCAGGTCTGGTGGAACTCGAAGCCGTCAACCCCGAACAGCTCGAAGGCCCGCCCGTTGACGCTCAGCCCGTCCGAACTCTGAACGATGGCGCGACCGATTACCTGGGCGGACACGGGAATCGCGAGTGCGAACAGACAACCCGCCAAAACGACCCGACGCATGAGAACCCCGCCATCGACCTGCGTGACCTTAGAAGAGCGGCCACCGAATTCGCAAGCCTTGTAGCTTCGTCCTTCCGGTGGAGGAACTTCCGTAGCCTTCAGCGGTCCACATCCATCAGTCCGCAACGACTTCTGGCAAAAGAGCATAGCGAAATGCTGTTGACGAAACGTCATCCGGACGTCAGACATTGCCTGCTTCCGCGACGAGGGACGCGGAAACCTGAACCTAAGATTCTACAATAGTGGACGAGGCGTGGCCCCTCCGGCTCCGAGGCTTCCTGTCCGCTACAGGGATTTTATAACCCATGAAGTCACCAATGCGGATTCTGAATCGGTCCGATGCAGAATCCATGGACTACGCTCCACTGCTGAAGTGGATCCTGGTGAATACGCTCGCTCTCTTCGGCGTACTGACGCTGTGGCATTTTGGGATTATTCAAAACATATTCGAAAGTGACCAGACGAGGGTCTCGGTCATCATTGTGGTCATCTTCGTGGCGACGGCACTGCATTGCCTCTATCACACGGTTGTCGTCTCGCGTGAACTCGTAGCCGCGAGAAAGGTTCGGGCGACCCTGGACGCAAACGGTGGCCGCAAGCTGCTCGTATCAGACGGGAAGATCGTCACGATCGACGGCACGGTGCTCGAGCCGGGGATCGTGACGCGCCATATCCAGAACCTCATCATCAAGGCGCGAACGATCGGCGAATACCATCTTGATCAGACGCTTCTGCTAAGGTCCCTAGCCGATCAGCTTCGCGCGCGGGAGAAGCTGGGCTGGTTCGTCTCTGAGGCCCTCCTCCGCATCGCCCTTCTCGGCACTGCCATCGGCTTCATCCTCATGCTGATCCCCGTGTCGGGCCTTGGCGCATTCGACGCCGACTCGCTTCGCGAGACGCTGACGGGACTGACTGACGGCATGGCGATCGCTCTGAACATCACGGTCGCCGGCATCGCAACTGCCCTGGTCCTGAAGTTCGAAGACTATCTGCTGGATGAGGCGATTGCCGACCTGTTCCACGAAGTCACGGAACTGACAGAGGTTCACGTCGTGCCGGTTCTCGAACCTGCGATGGCGACCGCTGTCCGCGTGGCCCCAGCCCCGAGCGTCGGCGTCAATGCTTCAGGAACCTAGCCTTTTCGACGGCGGCGACGACGGATCGTTCGTCCCCTTCACCGACATTCTCCTGAACGTCCTGATGGGCTTCACCATCATGGTGTTCATAGCCTTCTCGCTGATCCGGCCCGAGATGCTGTCGGGCGACGTGGACGTCAATGCCGAGTACCTGATCACGATGTCGTGGCCGGATGCCCATCCGGATGACTTCGACCTTTACGTGCAGGATCCCGCGGGCAACCTCGTCTGGTACAACGTCGCGGAGGCTGGCTTCCTGGCTCTGGAGCGCGACGACCGCGGCAATTATCGCGATACGATCGTGATCAACGGCGAGCGGATCGAGAATTCGCTGAACCAGGAAACAGTCACGATGCGCGGGATCGTTCCGGGCGAATACGTGATCAACGTGAACCACTACGTGGCAAACGGCGTCGATCCGATTCCGGTAACGGTAAAGGTCGAGCGCCTCAATCCGTCCCTCCAGCTCGTCTACTACGGCACGGTCGAGCTCGACCACCGCGGCGACGAGGCGACAGTCATCCGGTTCACGCTCGACGCAGAAGGCAACCCCTCCGACCTGAACGATCGGTTCAAGTCGCTGGTGGAGCTTGCGCGCGGCCGTAGCCGGACCGAGTAGGAGTCCGGCATGCCCCTTGGTACGGTTCTCGCGACGGTCAGCGCGTACATAGCGATCGCCATTCTGCTTCTGAGCGTCAACGTCGCCTCTCGGTGGCGCTGGTGGATCAAGGGCGGGACGATCGTCATCACCGGCGTCTTCTTCGCCGTCTCGTACTTCGCGATCGTGGGCATGCTCGGCTGGCCGACGGCCGACCGGATGCCGGATCGTTTCACGCTCCTCGCCACGGAGGTCATCGAGCCCGACCGGTTCATCGGAACTGACGGCGCGATCTACCTCTGGCTCCGGGAACTGGACGAGAACAACGTGCCGGTTGGGGCGCCCCGCGGATACCAGATCGTCTATACCGAGCCCCTTGCCGACGCCGCCGACGCGGCGCAGGAGATGCTCGACGCCGGGGAGGCGGTCGAAGGAGAGTTCGGCGAGGCGGAGGAGACTCCCGAGGGTGAGGCGGCCGAGGGGGGAGGAGCGCCCAACCAGAGCCGCGGCGCTGGCTACGAACTCGACTTCACGCTTCAGTTCAATGACATGCCGATCGTCGCCCTTCCGGAGAAGGGTGTACTCTAAGCCTGTTCCTTCACTGGGGTGTCCATCGGGGGCCTTGGCGAGGAAGCAAGGCTTCAGGCAGGCATCGGGGGCCCGATGGATATCCACAGGAAGGCCCGGCAGACCCTGGTCTATCGGGTGCGGCTGGCTGATGTCGTGTTGATCGCGCGGTACCCGCGGGCCGCCTGACGAGCTGCGGAGCATCCGGCCGCAGACGGCAAACAGATGGATTGCGTGGTGCGAGGCTGAAGGGACCGGCGGGCGTCGTTATCGCTCGTAGCGGCCCACACATCCCCAACGCGGTTCTGTCAGCAACCTCATGCAGCTTGAAGGGCTGCGTCGGCATCGCATGGCTCTGGGGGTGCCAACGACGGTCGGCGTGTTCGCCCGCCACCGTCGTCGATGTGGCGCGACGCCGACGGCGCGAACCGGATCTGCAACATCGAGCCGGCCGAGCCCGGTCGGCCGCAATCGAGCGCGCGGCATAACGGGCGAGGCCGCGTGACCCATCGAGCTTTACGTTGCAGGCGCGATCGTCAGTCCCGATCCGCATATGGCCGACTACGCGGCGCGAGCGCCGAGAAGCCTACCGCAATGATGACGATCGTATGGGGATTCGGCGCTTCGATGAGGGTGTCGGTCCTGTACGGATGATCGTCGTCACCTCGGAGAAGACGGCGCGGACGCGCTCGATGATGTACTGGCCGGGATGAAACTCGCCCGTCTGCGCGCGGGCGGGGATGGCCGCCGACCGGCCCATGGAGCACGCTCAGGGTGCCCGTACAGCCGCTTCCCGGC
>CAXNGA010000135.1:0-5811 GCA_964201375.1 Kaistiaceae bacterium | reverse complement strand
GCGATGGTCTCAGCGAACGCCTCGAAGCGGATGACGCCGTCCATCACCGGGCGACCGTCGAGTGTGTACTGCCGCCAGTTGTCCAGCACCCGTGCGGGATTGCCGACGATATAGTCGTGGAACGATGGCGGCGGCGCCTGGTTGCGCGTCATGTAGAAGTAGAGGCTCACCATCCGGTCCCACGGGTTACGGACGATCGTGAACTTGTAGTAGTCGCGCCAGACGTCGGACGAGACCGCAGCGCGTATCTCGCCCGCCGTCGTATGGTTGAAGAGCCACGTGGGGCGCGCCCCGCGCACGCCGATGCGGGCGAGTCCTCGCGGACTGAGCTTCAGCCAGGGCACGCGGTGGTTCTGCGGGCCACGGAAGCCCAGTCGAGAACGCGTCGCCTCATCGTCGCGCGATATCTCGGTGATGATGTCACGCGGCCCGCAGATGCTCGAGAGTGCGATCTCGAGCGACGTGCCGGCCGTCTTGGCGGTCTTGAGGAAGATGAACCGGTGGCGATGCGAGACGATCATGCGTTTCCGGTCGTTGCCGCTCCAGGTTCCGCCCGACGTCCGCTCAGGCCTGGTCCGCTGCGATGCCGAACACCCGGTGGAAGATCGTGTCCACGTGCCTGGTGTGGTGGCCGAGGTCGAACAGCGCGCCGAGATCGGACTCCGTCAGCAGCTTCCGTACATCGGCATCCCCCTTGAGGAAGGCCAGGAAGTCGCCTTCGCCGTTCCAGGTCCGCATCGCGTTCCGCTGGACGAGGGAATAGGCATTCTCGCGCGACGAGCCCTTCTCGATGAGCGCGAGCATGACGCGCTGCGAGTGCATCAGCCCGCCGAGGAGGTCGAGGTTCCGCTTCATGTTGGCAGGGTAGACGACGAGCCTGTCGATCACGCCGGTGAGGCGGGCGAGGGCGAAGTCGAGCGTCACGGTGGCATCCGGGCCGATCATCCGCTCCACCGCAGAGTGCGAGATGTCCCGCTCGTGCCAGAGCGCCACGTTCTCCATCGCCGGCAGCGCCATGCCGCGAACGAGGCGCGCAAGGCCCGTGAGGTTCTCGGAGAGGACCGGGTTCCGCTTGTGCGGCATCGCCGAGGAGCCCTTCTGGCCGGGCGAGAAATACTCCTCCGCCTCGAGGACCTCGGTGCGCTGCAGGTGGCGGATTTCCGTCGCCAGCCTCTCCACCGAGGAGGCGACGACACCCAGCGTGACGAAGTACATCGCGTGGCGGTCGCGCGGGATGATCTGGGTCGAGACCGGCTCGGGACGAAGGCCCAGCGCGTGCGCAACCTTCTCCTCGACGCGCGGATCGATGTTGGCGAACGTGCCGACGGCACCGGAGAGCGCGCACGTGGCGACCTCCTCGCGGGCGGCATGGATGCGGCGCCGGGCCCGGGCGAACTCGGCATAGGCCTGCGCGAGCTTGACGCCGAACGTGGTCGGCTCGGCATGGATGCCGTGGCTCCGGCCGATCGTGACGGTATCCTTGTGCTCGAAGGCGCGGCGCCTGAGGGCAGCCAGAAGGGCGTCGATGTCGGCCAGCAGGATGTCGGCCGAGCGGACGAGCTGGATGTTGAAGCAGGTGTCCAGGATGTCCGATGAAGTCAGGCCCTGGTGGACGAAGCGCGACTCGGGTCCCACGATCTCGGCAAGGTGCGTGAGGAAGGCGATGACGTCGTGCTTCACCTCGCGTTCGATGGCGTCGATGCGCTCGACGTCGAACCTGGCGTTGCGGCCCTTCGCCCACACGGTGTCCGCAGCCGACTGCGGCACGAGGCCGAGCTCCGCCATCGCCGACAGCGCATGCGCCTCGATCTCGAACCAGATGCGGAACTTCGTTTCCTGGGACCAGATGGCCGCCATCTCGGGGCGGCTGTAGCGCGGGATCACGGTGCGGGGCCTTCGGGTTCGAGGGGTTGGCGCGGTCTAACAGGCGCTGCTGCGGGCGACAATCACCGGAGCCGGGCAAGCTGCCACGCACCGACGAGCATCACCGGAATGCCGAGCGGGAGGAGCATCGGGAGGGCGAGCGCTACGGTGTAGACCAGCGACGCACCGCCATTGACGATCATCGAGCCGATCCATTCGAGCGAGAATGGTGCGCCCCATTTGCCTTGCCGGAGAACGGCGACTGCAACGAACAGGAGGAACGCACCGAAGCCGACCGTGAGCGCCGACAGCACGGCGATGGCCGCCGCAAGCCGCGCCGACGGCGGCCGACGCTCGCCCCACCGCACGAGCAGCCAGGCCGACACGAGGCCGGCGGCCACTGCCCCGATGGTGTAGAGCGCGAGGGCGATCGCAAGGCGCGGCTCGATCGAACCGCGCTGCATCACCGCGCCGGCGAGATAGGCCAGCCCGATCGCCAGGCCGTAGGCAATGCCGAAGCGAAGCGGCGGGATCGGCCTGGCGATGGTCGCTCAGTAAGGCTGCGGGATCGACGTCGCGATCGCGATGAACCGGCGGTCGGGCCCTTCGAAGCCGATCTGGAACACGTTCAGGAGGATGATCAGCACCACCTCGCCGCCCGGCGCGCCGTCGAAGGCGATCACGTCGGAGATGCCGTAGCCGATCGGGCACCCGCGGCTCGCCGGGATCGCGTCGTCCTGGTGCAGCGTGCGTAAGGCGCCATCGGCCGTGCGAAGCGAAAGGCCAAAGCCCATCGTCTGCCCGAAATCGATCGGGCAGGATTTCACCTGGAGCGGGTACTCGTCGATCGTCACGACGTTCGTTTCCGTCTGTGGCGGCACGAACACCATCGTCAGGAACTCTGCCACGTGCCGGTCGGACACGACCTCGGTCAGCGGATTGCTGACTAGGAGCCGGCCCGGGAGGCCTATGCCACGGCTCGCGAGCGCCGTCGCCGCGCCGGCCCGTGCCTGGGTGCGGGCAGCATCGAGGGTGGCGTTCTCGTTGTCGAGCCGGACCCGGACGGGCGTTCCCGGTACCCAGGAATCGGTCGACGTGTCGATCAGGAAGATGTTCGAATACGGAAAGCCGGAGCCATCCTGGATCCCATACTCCTCGAACGCGAAATAGCGTCCGTCGGACGAGAAGCCGATGATCTCGCGGTCGGCGTAGTCACCGGCCGCGGCTGCCGAAGCGAGGGCGAAGAAGGCGGTGATCGCGAGAACGAGACGACGCATGCTGGCGTTCCTCCGTTCCCGCCATGTTACCCGTGTCAGACGGTGATCGTCGACACCGACTGACGGATCGCGGTGATGTTCTTGCGGTAGGCTTCCTCGTTGCCGCCCTTGAAGACGGCAGCACCCGCCACGAGCGCATCGGCGCCGGCCTTCACGAGGGCAGGGGCGGTCTCCGGCGTCACGCCGCCATCGACTTCGATGATGACGTTCGGTCCGACCATCGCGCGGATGGCGCGGACCTTCTCGACTGCCGACTGGATGAATGCCTGGCCGCCGAAGCCCGGGTTGACGCTCATGACGAGGACGAGGTCGACCATGTCCTTGACGTAGGCAATCGCACTTTCGTGCGTCGACGGGTTCAGCACCACGCCGGCCTTCTTGCCCATCGAGCGGATCGCCTGGAGCGACCGGTGGAGGTGCGGGCCCGATTCGACGTGCACGCTGATGATGTCCGAGCCGGCGTCGGCGAACGCCTGGAGATACGGATCGACCGGCGAGATCATCAGGTGGACGTCGAGGACCCCCTTCACATGCGGTCGGATCGCCTTCACCACCGGCGGGCCGAAGGTGAGGTTCGGCACGTAGTGACCGTCCATGACATCGGCATGGATCCAGTCGGCACCGGCGTTCTGGACCGCCTTGATCTCATCCGCGAGGCGGGAGAAATCGGACGACAGGATCGACGGTGCAATGATGATCGGACGGGACATGGCTCGCCTCGTTGCTCTGGTTGCGCGCCGGTAGCACGCGGAGCCGCCCCCGCGCAATTCGGCGCAGCGGGAAAACCGCCGCGGCGTTACGGAGCAGCGAGGGGTGCGTAGGCGCCGCCCTGCCATTCATGGACGACCCAGCCGACGATGTCGGCCTCGCCATCGGCGTTGAAAGTCACCGGCCCCAGCACCGTCTGGAAGGTTCCGGCTGCGATCGCCCGTGCCACCGGGGCAAGGTTCGTCGTTCCTGCCTCGGCCACGGCGGCAGCCCAGATCTCCACAGCCGCGTATGCGAACAGCGCGAACCCGGCGGGTTCGGTGCCGGCGGCGCGCATCGCGGCACCCACATCGGCGGCGGCAGGTGAGAGGCGCGGGGCAGGCGGATAGGTGAAGAGGGTACCGTCCGCTGCGTCTCCGGCCACCGCCGTGAAGGCGGGGTCGGCAAGAGCGTCGCCTGCGAAGAGGATCGCGGTCGAGCCCTGCGACGTCATCTCGAGCCGGAGCCGGGCCGCTTCCGCTGCGCCGCCGGCGAAATAGACGAGGCCCGCGCCCGACAGGCCGATTCGACGAACGAGGTCCGGCAGGTCGACCGAGGAAGGGAGATAGCTCTCGTTGAAGGCAAGGGTGACCGCGGCGTTGTCGAGCGCCTCGCGCACGGCGCCGCCGAGGTTGCGGCCATATTCCGTCTGGTCGTCGACGACGGCAACCGGCGCGCCCGCGGACCGGGTGGCGATGAGCGCTGCAGCGGTTGTGGCCTGTGCGTCGGCGCGGCCGAAGAGCCGGAAGGTGCCCGGCCCGGCGCGGTTGTCCGTGAAGCGCGGATCGGGCGCGCCCGGAGCGATCTGGACGATGTCCTCCGCCGCATACACTGCCGCGGCCGCGATCGAGGCGGCGGAGCAGAGGTGCCCGACGACGAACACCACGCCCGCGCCTGCAAGCTGGTTCGCAACGTCGCGGGTGCGTTCGTCGCTCGAGCACGGCGCACGCTCCGACGTGTCATCCGCGACCTGCACGATGATCTGCTCGCCAAGGACACCGCCGGCGGCATTGATCGCCGCGACCGCAGCCTCGACCGCGGTCCGCTGCTCCAGGCCGATCGGTCCCAGGGTGTCGGTCATCGGGCCGGCGATCCCGATGCGGATCTGCGCCGATGCTGGCGTAGTGGCGCAAAGAAGTGCAGCGGCGCCGAGTGTCAGCAGGGTGCGGAAGATGCGTCGCATGCGGCGGTCACGGCTCGTGGGCGATGCCGCACCATCCATCGCGCCGGACTCCGGCGCAACAGGCCGGCCAGTCTGCCTGGCCGGCCCTTCGATTTCCGGCGCGTGCGCGACCGCGCAGCGGCTACTGGAACACGAGGTTCCGGAACATGCGCTGGTCGTTGATGTAGGCGAGGTCCACGGCAACGTGGCAGCTCATGCAGGCATCGCGCGCCGTCATGAAGCCGGCCCGCGCGCGGACGATGTCTTCCGACTCGAGATCCTCCATCACCTGGTCGAACACGGCGTAGAAGAACTCGTTGGCCGCATCCGTCCGGTTCGTCCGGCGCACCAGGCCGCGCGACAGCGAGCCGTCGATGCCGTCCCAGTTGCGCGCCGCCAGCTGGAGGTTTCCGTCGGCGACGGCCTCGTACATCCGCTCGTAGCGGATCGACATCTCCAGCATCGTCCGTCCGGTGCCGCCGGCATCGCGCTCGAGGATCTCGAAGCGCGTCGTGTCGTCCGGTGCGCCGAGCAGCCAGCCTTCGCCACGTGGCTGGGCCACGGCCACGCCAGCAATCGCCACGGCTCCCGCGACCAGCGCCGCTGCCTGGTATTTCCTGATTCTCAAGGTTCCCGCTAGATTCTCAAACCAAGTGCGACACCGGCTATGTCCGGGATCGCCATGGGAACAGAATACAGTCACCTCACGCTTGATGAGCGATGCCGCCTGCGCGGCTTGATGGAAATTGGCCTTGGAGTGGG
>CAXNGA010000134.1:0-5818 GCA_964201375.1 Kaistiaceae bacterium | reverse complement strand
TCTTCCCGCCACCCGCTTCGCCGTCGATGCCTACGTCAACTTCGTGGGGGACAAGACACCGCTGGAAGCCGTGGCGTCGTCACTCACCGAGCTGTTCGCGCCCGGCATCCATGAGGAACGCATCGCCGGGCTCCTCGCCAACTACAGCTTCTTCACCGACGACGTGATGGCCTATTTCCGCAAGCGCCTGCATCAGGCGCCGCGAGACGCCGGCTTCGCGCTGCAGTTCGTGCGGGAGCACGCCCGGACTCCCGAGGAAAGGAACGCCGTCTGCCAGGCGCTGACCTTCAAGACCGACGTCCTGTGGGTCCAGCTGGACGCTCTCCAGCATGCCTATGTCGAAGGCCATGTGCCGCCTGGGGCGTTCATTCCGAATGCAGGGTGAGTAACCGTCGGACGTCATCGCGCCTCGACGGCATGACACGCCGAGGCGCCGGTGCCCTGCGGTCGCACGAGCCCACTTCGCCGCTGCTCGTCATGGTCCAAGGGCCTGCAGGCCGCCGCAGGATCGACCGCGCGACGAGCGGCCGCTGGACGACGTCGCCCGTCAGCGAGGGCAGATCCGCTCGGTGACCGGTTCGGCCGGGGCGAACCGTCCCAGTTCGTGGAAGGCCTGCGCATCGCGGCGCCAGCCCGGGAACCGGAACAGGTCCACCAGCCCGAACGCCTCCCGGGTGCCGACGGAGACCGCCAGCTTGCCCGTGCTCCGGCGCGGATCCCAGGCGACGACGTAATAGGTCCCGGTCTGCGGGATCAGCAGAGTCTCTTCCATCAGGATCCAGTCGCGGGTTCCCGTGAAGGGCTCGTCGAACACGACCGGCTCCAGGGATGCGGTCGGAAACGGGACGGCGCCAGCGCCGCTGGGCAGGTCGATCCCGAGACGGCTGGCCGGGAAGCCCGGACCGACCACAGCCAGGGTCGGTCGATACCCCTCCAGTCGCTCGATGGCCGGCACCAGGAGCTGGACGTACAGCTCCATGCCCGCCACCCCTTCCAGGCGCATCCAGAGTTCCGGGCGTTCGCACGTCACGTCGCGATAGACCACGATCGAGACTTCCGGGTCCTCGATCACATACGCGGTCAGGGGATTCGCATACTCCCCGGTACCGAAATCGGGACGGTGGGCGGCCGCCGACGATACCGTGAGGAGCGTGGCGACGGCGGCAAGGGCGATCTTCAAGCGCATGGCGCACCTTCGACAGCAGACAGCAGTACGTCAAGGTCCGAAGCGGGCACGGACAGGCGGGCTGAGCCGCCTGTCCGATGCGCGCCGGTGGTCTTCCACTCAGCGAGAACGGCATTGCCCCGGGAGGAAGGATGCCGGCTCGCTGAGCGGACGGGGTGAGCGGCGAAAAGGTCGCCGCCCTCGCCCTGTCGCCGGGCGTCTGCTAGGGGGTCGGCGGCAGCAGCACGACGTCGATCACATGGATCACGCCATTGTCGGCCGTGATGTCGGCCTGGATGACGGTGGCGGTGTCGTTGATGCGGACGCCGCCCATCGCGTTGATGGAAATCATGCCGCCCTGGACCGTGGCGACGCTGAGCATCTGACCGGCAATGCTGGCGGACATCACCGCTCCCGGAATGACGTGATAGGTCAGGATCGCGATCAGCGTCTGAAGGTTCTCAGGCTTGAGGAGGTCCTCCAGCGTGCCGGGCGGAAGCGCGGCGAACGCCGCGTCGGTGGGCGCGAAGACCGTGAACGGGCCGGGCCCCTTGAGCGTATCCACCAGGCCGGCAGCCTGAATTGCCGCAACAAGGGTGGAGAAGGTGCCTGCACCGGCTGCGGTATCGACGATGTCGGCCGCGTTGGCCGCACTGGTTGCGATGAGAAGAGCGCCGGCACCTGCGATCAGACGGGAGCGAAGCGACATGGTTGTAGTCTCCAGTTGTTGGTGTTGCCTGGGAGGCATGGAAGTTACGCTTGGAGATACGGCAACAACGGACCCGACGGATCACGTCGCTCTTCCAGGTTTATTTGTTCGCCGGCGTTGATCCACGGCCCCCTCTCCGTCGTATTGGCTCCCCCTTCTGTGTCCGACCGGACGGGCCATGGATGCCTGCGTTGACATCCGGCCCGGATGACGGGAAGTCGGGTGGCGACGCCGCGACCGCAGGGAGCCCCCGCATGAGCTACTATTCCTCGACCACCCTCAGGATCCCGTTCGATCAGGCCATTGCCGACGTCACGGCGGCCCTGGCGGCGCGAGGCTTCGGCGTCCCCACCGACATCGATGTCCAGGCCACCATGAAGCGGAAGCTGGGCACGGACATGCCGCCCTACCGCATTCTCGGCGCCTGCAATCCGAAGATGGCGTTCACGGCCCTCCAGGCCGAAAACAAGATCGGGACGATGCTGCCCTGCAATGTGGTGGTACGGGATGCGGGCGACGGCGCCGTCGAGGTGGCCGCCGTCGATCCGGTCGCGTCGATGCAGGCCATCGAGAACCCCGCCCTCGGCGAAGTGGCGCAGCAGGTCCGCGAAATGCTGCGGCAGGTGATCGCCGATCTGTCCGGCCAGCACGCGGCCGGGTGAGCCCCCGGAGGGCCGACAAATACGGGCGGCGGCCCCGGCGCCGTGTCAGGCGACCTCGAGCAGGAGCTCGTTCCGCCGCATGAACGGCAGCGTCCAGGGGGGATCGTAGAAGGCGAGCATGGGCTGTCCCACCGTGGCGATGCCGTGCTCCGAAGCGTAGGCGACCAGCTCGCCGGACTTCCGTTCGATCTTCGCGCCACCCGCAACGCCGGAGAACCGGTTGGCCAGGAACCTCCTGGCCGGCAGGGGTCTCAGGACGACCCGCCTGTCCGTCGGCAGGGGCAGAGTCTGGAGCGTCCAGGCGCCCGGCATCACGAAGCTCACCGTCCAGTCGCCGCCGTCGCCCTGCGGGAGCCCGCCAGCTTCGGCGCCGGCAGGCGCCTGCTGCACCGGCGCGGTCATCGCGATCCTGGTCCGCCCGGCATTGCCCCCGAAAATGTACCCGGCGATGAGGCGGAACCCTTCGTTGATCGCTTGCCGGCGCCCGCCGCGGACGGTCGCTTGCGCCAGGATCATCGGCCCATACGCACGCAGCTCGATCGGGCCGGGCGGCCCCTCGACGCGGTACTGAGGCTCTTCGATCATGGTCTCGTCCTCCCGTTCTGGCGCGACAGGCCCGGACGGAATATGGGATCGGCGCCGGCCTTTGCGAAGGAAAGCGGGCCGGTCGATGGAGAACGACGATGAGCACCGCAACCAAGCTCGTTCTCGGCGCGATGGGCAGGCTGCGGCCCAGGCCCGCACGCGGCGGGAGTTCGGCGAGGATCCCCCTGCCCCCGGCGCAGAAGGAAGGCGGGATGCCGCTCCTGGATGCTCTCGCCCTGCGCCGCTCGTCGCGCTCGTTCCTGGCTGACGAGCTGCCCCTGACGCTCCTGTCGGGCCTCCTGTGGGCGGCGAACGGCATCAACCGGAGCGACGGCGGGCGGACGGCCCCTTCGGCCCTCGACGCCCAGGAGATCGACATCTTCGTCGCCCGCCCGGACGGCGCATACGTCTACGACGCCTCGGCAAATGCCCTCGATCTCGTGGCGCCCGCCGACATCCGCCGCGTCACCGGCTACCAGGACTTCGTGGACGACGCGCCGCTCGACCTCATCTATGTCGCGGATCACCGGCGGATGGGGTTCGTGCCCGTTGGCGAGCGGGTGAAATACGCCGCGGCGGCGACCGGGGCGATCTGCGAGAACGTCTACCTCTTCGCAGCCGCCCACGGCCTCGCCACGGTGATACGGGCGTGGATCGATCGAAGCGCGATCGCGGAGGCCCTCGGCCTGAGCCACGATCAGGAGGTGCTCCTGTGCCAGACCGTCGGCTTCCCCAGGGCCTGACGGCCGATCGCCGGACCTGCTAGGGCAGGACTATCGGGGTGGTGAATACATAGTCCCGGCTCGCCACGGGCTGGTGGCAGGCGAAACATGCCTGGTCGAAGTCGGCATTGTCGCCGAACGGGGTCTGCTCCTGGCCGAGCCAGCGCGCATAGCCCCAGCCGCCGGTGTCGGCGTAGGCGGCCGCATCCTTGATCATGAATTCGGCGTGCCTGAGCTGATCCGGCACGATGGCGGTCGCCCAGTTCTCGTCGGCCCGCTGTGTCAGCACGACCTTGCCGAGAATCGCGCCATCCGGCCATGGATTGATGGTCCCGGCACGGGCTGCCTCGATCGCGATGTCATTGCCGAGGATGACGCGCAGCGTGTTGTTGTCCGTGCGCTGCGACACTCCGATCACCCGCCAGTCCTGATAGCCTTCAGGCATCGTGATGCCGTTGGGCGCCGGAGCCGGCCCCGTCTGCGCTACGGCGATCACCGCCGAGCTGACCAACAGCGCCGCGCCAACGGCCCCGAATACAATCCTGCCCTGCATCGCATCCCTCCCCGAGAAAAACGCGGCTACCGCCGGTAGAGTTGATTGTTATAGCGCTTTGCAGATTATGCAACCGCATCGGCGGCGAGCTCCTCCCGGCAATGCTCCAGCGGTCGCGGCTCCATGGGAGGCCGCTTCGGGGGCAGGCGGCGGACGGGAAGCGGTACACGCCCCCCCCTGCCGCGGTGTTCTTGTGGCGGCCCGGATCGGCAAATATTCTGCCTGCCATGAACCGTCCGACCGGATACGAACCGCTGTACACCCTGAAGCCCGTCGCTCCCGATCTCTGGATCGTCGATGGCGGCTGGATCCGCTTCTACGGCCTGCCCTTCCCGACCCGGATGACGGTGATCCGGCTGGCCGATGGCGGACTCTGGGTGCATTCCCCCATCGCCGACCGCGGCGGCCTGGCCGATGCCGTGGCCGGACTCGGCCCGGTACGGCATCTGATCGCGCCGAACTGGATCCACTATGCCTGGGTGCCCGACTGGCAGGCACGGTTCCCGATGGCCATCACATGGGGCAGTCCGGGCGTTGTGGCGCGGGCCGCCAGCCGCGGGGTGGCCTTGTCCCTCGATCACACGCTTGCCGATGCCGCCCCTGCCGACTGGGCGGACCAGATCGACCAGCGGCTGGCCGATTCCGGCTGGCACCGCGAAAATGGTGTTCTTCCACCGCGCCAGCCGGACGCTCATCCTGACCGACCTGATCGAGAATTTCGAGGCACCGAAGATGCCGTGGTGGTCGCGCCCCCTGCTGAAGCTGGGCCGCGTCTGCGATCCCGACGGCAGGATGCCGCGCGACATGGCCACCAGCTTCCGGTCGAAGTCCGCCCATCTGCGCGATGTGGTCGAAACCCTGATCGGCTGGGAGCCCGAGCGCGTGATCCTTGCCCATGGGCGCTGGTACGATCGCGGCGGCACCTCGGAATTGCGGCGGGCATTTCGGACCGTCGGATGAGCTGATCGGGTGTGAGGTTCCGGGGTGGGCCAGCAGCCATCGGCAGCATCCCGCCCGCCGAGGGCGAAGCCGCCTGCCATGCCAGCCTGCAGGAACAGGCAATCGCCGCGTGACTCGAACCACATAGGATCCGGGATTACCGGGGCGGTTCACCTTAGATCGGTGGCCAATCTCCGATTGGCCGCGGTTGTACAGGACGCGCGTTGCGAAGGCCGGAGGACGATCTCATCCGCTGGCCGTTTTGGCGAAGCGCCGCGTAAACCGGCAGGAGCCAGGGGCGCCCGAATCACCGGCTCATGTCTCGAGGGGGAGAGGTGCCGGAGGCGATCGCCCGAAGCCGCATCGCTAACCCGTCTTATTCACCGGGAGGCGGGCAAGAGAGGTGGCGAGAGTGGCATAAGCCTTTGATTTAGCGTAGGTAATGGGTGTCGACACCATCCCTTTTCCGCTTGATCGAGCCGG
>CAXNGA010000133.1:0-5828 GCA_964201375.1 Kaistiaceae bacterium | reverse complement strand
GGCTCGAATTTCTCGGCGTCCCGGTCGCCTTCATCCCGCGCTTCTCGACCCCTGACCCCACGGTCACGCGGGCGACCGGTTTCCTCTATCCCGACTTCTCGCTTTCGAATTCGCTCGGCTTCGGCGTCGGCATCCCGTTCTTCTGGGCGATCGCGCCGAACTACGACCTCACCGTCACGCCGACCTACTTCACCAATGCCGGTTTCCTGACCGAACTCGAATGGCGGCACCGCACGCGCCTCGGCACCTACACGATCGACAGCGCGCTGATGCTCCAGACCAATCCAGGACCGCTTCAGTTCCGCGGCGGCATCCGAACGCGCGGCGAACTCAACCTCAGCAGGTTCTGGACCTTCGGCTGGGACGGGACACTTCAGACCGACCGGTCGTTCTCGAACGACTACCGGGCGCTCAACCCGGGCGGCAGCTTCATCACCTCGGAGGTGTACCTGACCGGGATCAGCGACCAGGCTTTCCTCGAAGCGCGCGCCTCCCATTTCCGTGACGTCCGCGACCCGGGTCCGACGACGGACCAGGCGCGGCAGGCGGTCGTCTATCCCACCATCGACCACGACGTCGTCATCGACCGGCCGGTCCTCGGCGGCGAGGTCCGTTTCACTGGCAACACCACCGTCCTGTCGCGCGGCGAGAACGACCCGTTCATGGTCGGGCCCGACACCTACTACTACGGCCTTGCGGGGACGACCGCGCGCATCAGCGAGGAAGTCTCCTGGCGGCGTGAGATCATCGGCCCGCTGGGCCAGGTTTTCACGCCTTTCGCCTACCTCCGCGGGGACCTTTACATGATGGACCTTTCGGCACCCCCGCCCGGCGTCATCGCAGGGCCGATTGCCGCCCGCGCCATCGGTGCCATCGGCCTCGACTGGGCGTGGCCCTTCCTCGTGACGATGGGCCAGTCGGCCCACGTCATCGAGCCGATCGTGCAACTCATCGGTCGCACCGGCGAACAGCACATCGGCGCCCTGCCCAACGACGACGCGCAGAGCCTCTTCTTCGATACGACCAATCTGCTTGCCTGGGACCGGTCGTCGGGCTGGGACCGCGCCGAGGGCGGATCGCGCCTGACGCTCGCGCTCCGGTACAGCGGCACGTTCGGCGGCGGGTCGACGATCGAGGCGGTCGTCGGCCAGTCCATCCATCTCGGCGGGCCGAACTCGTTCACGACGGAAGACGTCCGCCTCACGGGCTTCGGCTCGGGCCTCGACGGGCAGCGTTCGGACCTTGTCGCGAACATCACCGCCACAGGAGTCCGCGGCAACAGCCTTGCGCTCTCGGGCCGCTTCGACGCGATGACCTATGCCCTCGAACGCGGGTCGCTCGTCGGCAATCTTGCAGTTGGTCCGGTCAGCGCCTCGATCGGCTTAGCCTATGATCGCTCCCGCCTCGATCTAGGGGGCGACCCGGAGACCGCGCTCGAGCTCCAGGCGAGAGCCGAGGTCGCCATCGGCCCCAACTGGACGCTGTCGGGCGGGATCGGCTATGATTTCGCAACGTCCACGGTGATCAGCAACTACATCGGCATCGCGTATGAATGCGATTGCGCCGCCATGTCGATCCGCTATTCCGAGAGCCGTGACCCCGGATCGCCCGACGTGAACCGGACAATTCTGTTCGGGCTCCAGCTGCGGACGCTGGGAGATTTCGACCTTTCACAGCGTTAGCCCGTCGTTCTTTTGTCGAATTCCTGCCGCTTGTTGGCCCGTCTGGCGACCAAGCCAGCTTTCGCACCCGGAGATTTTTCATCTGATGCGCCGTTTCCTCCGACCCCTCGCGATCGTCCTCGCCGTCCTGTTCATCGTGCCGGCCGGCAATGCCTTCGCCATCACCATCGTCGCCGTCGTCAACGGTGTGCCGATCACGAGCTATGACGTCGAGCAGCGCGTGGCGCTCCAGCGCATCTCCGGCCAGACTCCCAGCAACTCCTCTGCGACCAACGAGCTGATCGACGAACTCGTCCAGCTCGGCGAGTCGATCCGGCTCGGCGTCAACATCCCGCAGTCGCAAATCGATTCGGCGTTCGCGTCGATCGCGGGGCAGGTGCAGATGAACATCTCGCAGTTCAACGAGGCGCTTCGCCAGTCGGGTATCGAGCCCGAGAGCCTCAAGCGGCGCCTGCAGGCCCAGATCGCCTGGTCGGTGCTCATGCAGAACCGGATCCAGATCAATCCCGGGGTGCGCCAGGACGACGTCACCGCCGCGCTTCTCGCCCAGGGCCGCCAGACCGAGACGGTGCGCGAGTACCGGCTGCAGCAGATCATTTTCGTCATTCCCGGCGAAGCCTCGACGGCGGTGGTCAACCAGCGCCGCAGCGAGGCAGAGGCTTTCCGCCAGCGCTTCGCCGGCTGTGACGGCGCGCTCGCGCAGGCCGCCTCGCTTCGCGGCGTCGTCGTCGTCGATATCGGACGCAGCGCGAGCCGGTTGAACCAGGCCCAGCGGGATGCGCTGGAGACCACCCAGGCCGGTCGGACGACACGGCCGGAGCGCACGTCGCAGGGCATCGAGGTCATCGCTGTCTGCTCGGTCACGGAGGTCGCCGGAAACGAGGCGGCCCGCGTCGACATCACCAACCAGCTCATCATCGAGCGCGGCGAGCAGATCGGTGAAGACTACCTCGCCGAGCTGCGAGCCCGGGCCATCATCCAGCGATTCTAGCCATGCCGAAGCATCCGCCCGTGGTCGCGCTGACCATGGGCGAGCCCGCGGGAATCGGCCCGGAACTCGCGCTCCGGGCCTGGCTCCTGCGGAGGGAGGAGGGTCTGGCGCCCTTCCTCTGCCTCGCCGATCCCGCCCTCCTCGCCGACCGCGCCAGAGCGCTCGGCTGGGACGTGCCGCTCCGCGAAGTTGCGGGCGGCGATGTGCCCGAAGTGTTTTCCACCGCCCTCCCCGTCCTGCCGCTGCGCGCCGGCGCCAGAGCGGCCGCGGGCATTCCGCGGGTCGAGGATGCGGCCGCGGTGGTCGAGGCGATCGAGCGTGCGGTGGAACTGGTGCGCCGCGGCGAAGCCAGCGCGGTCGTGACCAACCCGATCAACAAGGAGGCGCTCTACGCCGCCGGGTTCCGCTACCCCGGCCACACCGAGTTCCTCGGCGCGCTTGCCGAGGCGTGGACCGGGGCGCCGGTGCAGCCGGTGATGATGATCGCCACGCCCGACCTTCGCACCGTGCCGGTAACGATCCATATTCCGCTCGCCCGCGTTCCGTCCGCCCTGACGATCGACCTCATCGTTACGACCGGGCGGATCGTGGCGGGCGACCTTCGCCGCCGGTTCGGCATCCATGCGCCCCGCCTCGCGGTCGCCGGCCTCAACCCGCATGCCGGAGAGAACGGAACGATCGGCACCGAGGACGAGACTGTCGTGCGGCCTGCGGTGGACGCGCTGCGGGCGGAAGGCATCGACGCTCGCGGACCACAGCCGGCGGACACGATGTTCCGTCCCGAGGCGCGTCGCGGCTATGACGCAGCGCTCTGCATGTACCACGACCAGGCGCTGATCCCCGTGAAGACGCTCGCCTTCGACGAGGGCGTCAACGTCACGCTCGGCCTTCCCTTCGTGCGGACATCGCCCGACCACGGCACCGCGCTCGACATCGCCGGCCGCGGCATCGCGCGACCGACGAGCCTGATCGCGGCGATCCGCCTCGCCGGCGTTCTCGCTGGAGGCAGTGTGCTCTGATGGCCGCCCTCGACGGCCTGCCGCCGCTCCGCGACGTGATCGCCGCGCACGGGCTCGATGCGAAGAAGTCGCTCGGCCAGAATTTCCTTCTCGACCTCAACCTCACCGGCCGGATCGCGCGCTCGGCGGGGCGCCTTGCGGACGTCACCGTGATCGAGGTGGGACCCGGCCCTGGCGGCCTGACGCGCGCCCTCCTCCTCGAAGGGGCGCGGAAGGTGGTGGCGATCGAGCGGGACGACCGCTGCGTGGCGGCGCTCGCGGAAGTCGCGGCGCACTACCCGGGCCGGCTCGAGGTCGTTCCGGCGGACGCCCTTGCCGTGGACATCGGCGGGCTCGCCGAAGGGCCGTTCCGCGTCGTGGCGAACCTTCCCTACAACATCGCGACGCCGCTCCTCATCGGCTGGCTCACCGATGGCCCGTGGCCACCGCGCTGGCTGTCGCTGACGCTGATGTTCCAGCGCGAGGTGGCGGAGCGGATCGTCGCCCGCGCCGGCGACAAGGCCTATGGCCGGCTCGGCGTGCTCGCCGGATGGCGCGCCGAAAGCCGCATCCTGTTCGACATCGATCCGCGCGCCTTCACGCCGTCGCCGAAGGTCGTCTCGTCGGTGGTGGAACTCGTGCCGCGGATGGATGCCACCGACGCGCCGGTGGCCGCGGTGGAGCGGGTCACCGCCGCCGCGTTCGGCCAGCGGCGCAAGATGCTGCGGCAGAGCCTGCGGAGCCTCGGTGTCGATCCGGCTGCTCTCCTGGCAGAGACCGGGATCGATGGCACGCGGCGGGCAGAGGAAATCGACGTCGATGGCTTCCTCAGGCTGGCCAACGCCTATGCGCGTTCGGCGGCCTTCTCGACCAGCAGGTCCTCGATGAAGGAAGCGAGCCCCGGCTGACGGATGCGCCGCCGCCGCTCGGCAGCGAGGATGGCCTGAACGTCGTGGAGCGAGCGATCGAGATCGTCGTTGACGATCACGTAGTCGTACTCCTCCCAGTGCCTGATCTCGTCGCGGCCGGCAGCGAGGCGGCGGGCGATTATTTCCGGATGGTCCTCGGCGCGGCGCTCGAGCCGCGCCTGCAGCTCTTCCATCGAGGGCGGCAGGACGAAGACCCGCACGAGATCGTCCGGCATCGCGCGGGCGAGTTGCTGCGTCCCCTGCCAGTCGATGTCGAACAGGACATCGCGGCCGGCGGCGAGTGCCTCCTCCACCTGCTGCCGCGGCGTTCCGTAGTGGTTGCCGTGGACCTCGGCGGATTCGAGCAGGTCGCCCGCCTCCCTCATCTGGCGGAACTTCTTCACGTCGATGAAGTGGTAGTGGACACCGTCGGCCTCGCTGTGCCGGCGCGGGCGCGTCGTCACCGAGATGGAGAGGCGGAGTTTGTCGTCGCGGGCCGTCAGGATGCGCGTGAGCGTCGACTTGCCGGCGCCGGATGGCGACGACAGGACCAGCATCAGCCCCCTGCGGGCGATCGTCGGGCCTTCAGCCTTGCTCACCGCCTACTCCAGATTCTGCACCTGCTCGCGGAACTGATCCACCGTCGCCTTGAGTTCAAGTCCGATCGCCGTCAATCCACGATCGTTCGCCTTGGCGCACAGAGTGTTGCTCTCGCGGTTGAACTCCTGCGCCAGGAAATCGAGACGACGGCCGATCGCACCACCCTCGGCGAACAGGAGGCGCGCCGCCGCAACATGGGCGACGAGCCGGTCCAGTTCCTCGCGGATATCGGCCCTGGCTGCAAGAAGCATCGCCTCCTGATGCAGCCGGTCACGATCCAGCGCAGCGGTCGCGGAGAAGAGCACTGCCAGCTGGTCGGCGAGACGGAGCCGGATCGCCTCCGCCGTCCGCGACGGGTGACGCTCCGCCTCCCCCGCGAGCACCTCGATCCGATCGACCCGCGCGGACAGAACCCTGATGATCGCGACGCCCTCCGAGTGCCGCACAGCAGCGAGGTCGGCAACGGCGATGTCCAGCGTGGCTAGGAGCGCCTCGTTGAGGCCGACGGGCGGTTCCGGGTCACCAGCAACGATCTCGACGACGCCGCGGATGGCGAGGAGCCGGTCGATCGCCGGCTCGGCCTGGCCGAGTTCCCGCGCGACGGCGACGAGTTCCGCGAGCGCGGCGCGGTCGATGCGGACGGACGACG
>CAXNGA010000132.1:0-5835 GCA_964201375.1 Kaistiaceae bacterium | reverse complement strand
GGGCGAGCACTGCCTCGAGTTCGTCTGGCGAGAGGAAGGCGAGGAGCGCCGCGATGTCGTCCGGCAAGGCGTCCGCGTCGAGGAGCGCGTCGATCGCATCGGCTACCGCCTGGGTGTTGTCAGGGATGTCCGGCCCGAGAACCTCGCCGACCGTCGCGGGAATGAGCGGACAGACGGCTATCGTGTTGGTGTCGAGCGTGACGGCGCCGTTCCGGGCCCACGCCGCGCCGCAGATGATGTCGGCGCCGTTGTTCAGCGTGATGCTCGTCAGGGCGACGATGTTGCCGTTGAAGGTAGTCGTCGTGCCCAGCGTGGCCGAGCTCCCGACGCGGAAGAACACATTGCCTGCCTGGGCGCCGTTGATCAGGGCAACCGTCGAGGCCGCCCCCGTGGTCAGGGTGCTGCCGATGTCGATGATGAAGAGGGCGTTCGCATTGCCCTCTGCGTCGAGGGTGAGCGTCCCGTTGAGGCCGGCGGAGGTGTCGAAATTGTACACGCCTGCCGTCAGAACCTGCCCGCCGAGATCCTGCCCCGTCAGGTCGACCGTCGTGGGCCGGCCCTGAAGGTTGAGATAAGCCGTCTCCAGATCGGCCTTCGCCTGGCCGGCGACCCCGTCGGCGATGTAGACGCCGCCTTTCACCACGCCTGGCCCGACATTGGGGATGGGTGAGAACGTGAATCCCGTAGTCGCGGTGCCTGGCGCGAGGCCCAGATCGCCGGTGATGACGGTGTCGCCGGTGTTGGTGATGGTCTCACCGGCGAGGGATCGCAAAGCTCGAGACCGTGCCCAGCGGCACGGCCTGGGCCTCGGCCCCGACAATCGTGCAGAGGAGCGCAAGGGGAGAGGCCGCGGCGAGCAGTCGGGCAGAGTGGAGGCGCTTCATGAAAACAGGCCCTTCTCCCAGAATCCTATCCCGGGAATGAGATTACAATTGAAAAAATTCAAAGATCAGAAATACGTATCTACTGCTATTCCATACTACTGTAAGCGACTACCCCTTCGGGTTTCAGCGCTTAGCGCTGATATGATCTAGCGTTCCGTCTAATTGCGCAACCCATCCGAGCAGAACTTGCTTACTTAGTACGATAGTGTACCGTCCTTCATGCCCGTCATGGTACCACCACGACTGCAGTCCCGATGCCGACACGACCGAAGAGGTCCATCACGTCCTCATTCAGCATCCGGATACAGCCATGCGAAACGAAGCCGCCGATCGAGCCCGGAACGTTCGTGCCGTGGATGGCATAGTTGCCGCCGGCCAGCGTCATCGCCGCCGCTCCCATCGGGTTGGCCGGCGAGCCGCCGGCGATGACGAGCGGCAGGCCGGGCTGCTCGCGCCGGATTTCCGGCGGCGGCATCCAGTTCGGCTCGATGAACTTGCCGTCGATGGACGTCGTTCCCGCCCATTGCCATCCCATGGCGCCGACGCCGACGACGTAGCGGCGGGCAAGACCGTCTTCCATCACCAGATACAGCGCCCGCTCTTCTGTCCGCACGAGGATGGTGCCCGGAGCGAGTTCACTCGCGAACGGCACGACCGTCGAGGCGGCGATGGCCGGTGCCGACGACCAGGCGGTCGCGACCGCAAGGATCGCCGCTGCACACGCAGTCCGGAAGGTGTTCAAGCGAAGGTCACGAGGTGGGCTCCTCTGGGTCGAGCACGACTGTGGGCCACGGGAGCGATGCAGTCCGTTCCCGGGAACCCCGGGCAAAGGTCGAATTCCTCCGGCGCCCCGCGCCCGTGGTTCGACCTGAGTTCCGGACCAACGTTCGAAGCCGCGAAGAGTTGCGGAGTCTCATCGACGCATGGCGACAGGGATAACCGCGAATGAACGCCAGCCTTCAGCCCGCTCCGCTTCATCGTGCGGACTCGGGCGTCACTCGAGTTCCGGGAGGGGGAGCGTGGCAGCCCGTTCCTTCCGGTCGCGGGTGCGAGGAGGCACGTCCGTGCCGACGCTCCGGAGGATTCCGGAACGGCCGACCGCGCCAGTGCGTTGCCTTCAGGCAAACAGCAACGGAGGAGCCGCATGGAAAAGGACAAGAAGCCCCTGGACGCCGACAAGGCGGCCTGGAAGGGCGAAGTCGGCGAGCAGACCCAGAAGGTGCGCAAGGATCGCGGTGTCGTCGATCCCGAAGTGGACGACCTCGACGAAGACGACCCGACGCTTCCGCCAGCCCTTCGCCCCTGATCCCGCAGGATCAGCGATCGCAACGCTGCGCGAAGAGAAGACGGCAGGCAGCGGGCACCGCGTCCGGAGCGCCGCTCGCGGCGTCCCAGGCCGGCCCGGGCATCTAGCCCCGACGGGAGCCCAGGCTGCGCTCGGCGCGGTCGGCGGCTTCGCGGATCTTCCGGGCGAAGCCATAGGCGGTCATGCGATCGACCACGATGCCGGCCGTCCGGCGCTGGCCCGCCTTGTCGGCGCAGACGAGACTGACGTCAGCGCCATCGGCGCCGATTGCAAGGAAGGCGGACTCGTCGAGAACGACCTGGCCGTCTTCGCCGCGGGTGGCGACCCGCTCGATCGCATAGGCGAGTGCGCGGGCGTGCTCGGGGTACATGGCGCGGCAATCCATCCAGTCCGGCATGGAAACCCAGACCTGGCCGGCGGCCACGTAGACCTCGAAATCATGGGCCCCGCCGCCGCGGCTGGCGTCGGCAGGAGTGCGGTCGCGGTGGAGCATCGGGGCGAGGCCGCCGATGGAATCACCTTTGATGTGCGCTTCAGGGATCATTGCAGTCTTGTCACGAATGGTGAGCGGGAAGGTTCGCTTGGCTTTTACTGGATCGCACTCAATATACGTGCTCGTGGCGAATTCAGTTAATCCTGCCAAACAGATCTGCCCTGCGCACAGCGCGCCCGATCCCCATGCAAATGGGCCGCAGCTCGCCGCCCGGCGACGTCCCGGCGCCGGCAGGGCGCCGTGGCACTGGCTGGCCACTAAACCCAGTCACGTCATGGTCTTGCGGGGGACGAATGATGCTGCGGGGAACGGCCGATACCGGGGTCCGGCGACTCGCGGACAACGACGCAACATCCGACAATCGCGCAGCAAGATGGCGTGAAGATGACATCGGCGTTGCCGATCCATGCGACCGACTGACTCGTCGGCGCTCGCGACGACCTCGATGCGGACACCGTATGGCGCGCGCGGCGGCGCGCTTTCCGCTAGCATGGCGGCGTGCGCGAGTATCTCCTCAACGCCTTCGCGACGCTTTTCGTCACGATCGAACCGATCGGGCTGGCGCCGATCTTCATTGCGCTCACTTCCGGCATGCCGGAGTCCAGCCGCCGCCGCATCGCGATCTCGGCCTCGATCATCGCCGCGGCCGTTCTGGTGGGATTCGCGCTTTTCGGCGGGCCGGTGATCGAGTTCCTCGGCATTTCGCTGCCGGCGTTCCGCATCGCCGGCGGACTGCTCCTCTTCTGGATCGCCTTCGAGATGATCTTCGACCTCCGGGCTGAGCGGAAGGCTGCAGCCGCGCAGGCGGGGCAGCAGCCTGGCGACGCGGCATCGATGGCCGCCTTCCCGCTCGCCGTGCCCATGATGGCAGGCCCCGCCGCCATCGCGGCAACGATCATCACCGCAGAGGCGGCGCCCAGCACCGCAGCGTTCGTCCTGTTCATCGCGATTCTCCTCGGGATCATCGCGATGTGCCTGGTCGTCTTCCTCCTCGCCACGCGCTTCGACATGCTGCTCAGGCGCACGGGCCGGATCGTCCTGTCGCGGCTCTTCGGCGTCGTGCTCGCCGCCCTCGCCGTCCAGTTCGTGGCGGACGGCGTCAAGGCGATCGTCGCAGCCTGACGGCTCAGCGGCGCGATGCTGCTGGATGCGCCGAGCGGCAGGAAGCCGCCGCGAAGCCCGCCCCATCGCCCTCGTCGCAGCAGCGCTCGTAGCCCACGCCAGCGAATGCGCGGACGAGATCGTCTGCAGACACCCCGATGTTGCCGGCCTTTGGATCGGGAGGAAACTCCCCCATCGTGGCACTCGACCGCGGCCCCAGCGAGCGGGACCGCGTCATGTGTGACCGCCGTCACAGACTTCGGCGGGTAAGCGCGCAAGGGTTACCGGCCAGCCCTCCTGGCATGGAAGGCTCCCCGACTTAGAGCCTTCTCAACCTCCTGAAACTGGACGGCCTGCTCGCCACCCCGGCGGGCCGTCCCTTTTTCGGCCCCTGTGACCCTCGGAGCCGGGGACGATCGACCCGCTGCGCCGGAAGCCACGGGGCAAAAAACGCGCCCAACCGACCCCCCGGGCCGTTCAGAGGCCTGGAGGGCGCCTTCGATCCGGTGGGATGGTATTGCCCCGCCCTAGAACTGCAGACGGACGGCCCCGCCGATCTGGGTATGGGCGCCGATACCCCGGCCTGCGGTCCCGGCCACGAATGCGTCGAGGGTGACGTTCGGGCGGAGTTCCCATCCCAGGCGCGCGCCATACTCGACGAAGGTCGTGCCGCGGGCCGTGCCTTGCACGTCGCCCACCCAGAGCACTTCGGTGTCGAGGTCGGTGACGCCGAAGGCATGACCGACGCCCGTCATCAGGGTGACGTCGAGACGCCCGGTCACCTCGGTGGTCCACGTCGCCGTCGCCTTGATGCTCGTCGAGCGGCTGATGCTGTCGGCGACGGCAATCGGGAACGGGTTCTCGAGGGTGGCGTCCTCCGCATAACCGTCCACGTGAAGCGATGTGCGGGCGAGTGTCACGGCGAGCGCGATCTGGTTGGTCGCGTTCATCGAGTAGATGCCGCCGACGCGGGCGTAGAGGCTGGCGATGAAGCCCTCGCTCATCCCCTCCGCGGTCACGACCTCGTCGAGGTTCTCGTAGCTGCGGACGAAGGCGAGGCCGAGGTTCGGCGAACCCCAGACGCCGACCTCGCCGAAGGCCCGGAGCGGCGCCTCGACCGGCGAGACATAGCGGAGCGCGCCGCCGGCGAGGATGCCGCGGAACGAGGCGCCCTGGTACGACTGGCCGACGAACGCGAGGCCGCCGACGACGCTGAAGCCATTGCCGAACTCGGCCTGTCCGGTGACGCCGAGAAGCGATGAGCCGAACGCGGCGATCGGAGCGATGCCGGTGCCGCCGTCGAGCGGCTGGAGTCCGCCCATCAGGAGGTTGGCCGTGCCGCCGAGATGGGTGATGACGGCGTTCCGCTGGAGCGCAAGCTGGTTCGCCGAATCCTGCACCGAATTCCACGTCGTGTAGGCGACGAGCGCGTAGTCGGCGGTGTCGAGGCCGGCATCGACCTGGTCGCCTGCGCCGCCATCGATGTCGAGGAGGATCGCGATGTCGAGGGCCTGGCCGGGGAGCGTTCCGACGAGGTGGCTGAGGACGAGATCGTCGCCGGGGGGACCCGCAACGACCTGCTCGCCCTCCTGCCCGCCGGGGCCGGTGCTCGTCAGCGTCACCGACTGGCCCGCGTCAGGGACGAAGGTGAAGCCGCGATAGTCCGCGGAGTAGACGGCAAAACCGCCGGTCGCCGCGAAGGGCTGGATCGAACAGGAAATCTGGGTGGTGGGGTCGCCGCCGCCGCCGGCTGCGCCGACGAAGGGCGCGCCGAAGAGGTAGGTAACCGTGTCGCCGGGGCCGGGAAGAACGTCGAACAAGCCATCGGGGCATCCGTCCGTCGCCGCGAAAGTGGGCGCCGTTAACGCCGAAAAGGCGGCGAGCGCCGCGGCAAGCTTCAGTCTCATCCCGTATTCCCCAGATAACTCGCCGATTTGCGGCGCCTCTGGCGCGATTCAGCTAAGGTGAGCAGTATCTTAGGCTGGCTGGCGCGAGGTAGCGATGGCGGACCCGGCGGGTGAATCGAAACACGGAAGTCTGAGGCTCGATTT
>CAXNGA010000131.1:0-5845 GCA_964201375.1 Kaistiaceae bacterium | reverse complement strand
GGCGTCGTTGGCCTGCTCGATGAGGGCGGCAGCCGCCATCAGCGTCCAGGCGTCCTCCTGCGTGCTCGTCCAGCGCCGCGCGTCGCGGAGTTCCGCGATGCGGAATGTGAGGTCGCGGGTGTCGACGTTCGATACCCCGGCCTCGAGCGAGAGCGCCAGCACCGCAGCCATGTCGCGGAGCAGCGTGCCGTAGTCGACGCGCCGCTCGGTCTTGGTGTCGCCCGTCCGCGGGAAGCCCGCGGCGGCCGACGCGAACGCCCGTTCGGCGCGCGGCCTGTCGCCGTAGAGCGCGAGCGCCGCGCCGATCTGGGCGCGTGACAGCGGCGAGGAGAAGGCGGTCAGCTTTGCCTCGAGGTAGTAGCGGAGATCGCCGATCGACGCCCTTCCGTTCCGGGCCAGGACATAGAGCGAGTAGGCGATCTCCTCGCCACCCGACGTGAAGTCGGGCGCGTAGGCGATCGAGTTCGACAGATTGTCGAGCGCCATCGAGAATGCCCGGTCGGGCACCTCGAAGCCGCTCTCGCGGGCCCGCGTCAGGAAGTCCGTGACGTAGGCGTTGAGCCAGAGATCGCCGTCGTCATAAGGGCCCCAGAGGCCGAAGGCGCCGGTCGACGCCTGCTTTTCCAGGACCGAGGCGATGGCGCGGCGGATGCGCTCGTCCACGCCCTCATCCTCCGCGATGCCGATCGAGGCCGCCACCTCGTTGAGGTAGAGGAGCGGCATCGCGCGGCTCGCGGTCTGCTCGACGCAGCCATAGGGGTAGCGGTCGAGCGCGTTGAGGACACCGGCAACGTCGAGACGCGCCGTCGAGCCGACCGAGAGGGTCAGTTCGGCGGTGCCGGGGACGAAGCGGCGGAAGGCCGCCCCGTCCACCGTCAGCGTCCCACCGGCAGCGGGGATGGTGACGATGTTGCGCTGCGTCTCCGGCACGCCGGGGGCACGCACGCCGAGCTGGAAGTCCTTCGGCAGGACCTCGCCGTCCGGCATCAAGAGGTTCACCCGGAACTCGCCGTCGCCGATGATGTCGGCGCTGATGGGCAGGATGATCGTCTGCCGCCCCTCCGCGGCGAGCGGGAAGGCGAACGCGGTGACGTGGTTCGGGAAGCCGAACTCGTCGGTGCCCTCGACCGTCAGGCGATAGTCGCCCGCCGGGCCGCTGACATTGTTGACCTCGATGAGGAGGCGCGAGACGTCGCCGAGGTTGAGGAACCGCGGCACGGTCGTCGCCACGACCACCGGATCGCGGACGAACACGTCCTCCACAGCGTTGCCGATGCCCTCGGCCGACCACGCCTGGACCATGATCCGGACGGTGCCGTTGAAGTCGGGGACATCGAACTCGACCGTCGCCCGGCCGTTCTGGTCGACGAGGACGATGCCGGAGTGGAAGGCGACGAGTTTCGTCGTGGGCGGCGGGGCGCCGAGGCGGACCGCGCCGCCGTCACCACCCACCCGCAGGCGGCCGAGCTGGCCCTGCGTGGTGTCGATGAGGTTGCCGTAGAGGTCGCGTATCTCGGTGCCGAGCTGGCGCTGGCCGAAATACCAGGCGTCCGGAGCGGGCGGCTGGTAGTTCGTGAGGTTCAGGATGCCGAGATCGACCGCGGCGATCGCCACATACGCCTCCGTGCCCGGGGCGAGGTTGTCGATCGTGACCGGGATGGTCAGCGGTCCACGCGGGCGGACTTCCTCAGGCACGTCGATCGTGACGGAGAGCTCGCGGTCGCCGGGCTCCACCCTGGCCCAGGTGAGGCCGAGGGCGCGCGCCGGCATGCGGCCGGCGTCGAGGTCCATCGGGCGGAAGAGGGTCGCGGTGATGTAGGCGCCGGGACCCCACTCCTCGGTGACGGTGAGCGGCACGGTGGTGCCGCCCTCGGGAACGTCGACCATCTCCATGTGGATCAGGCGGTCGTCGACGACGGCGATCATCGCCACGCCCGCGAACTGCGGGTCGAGGCGGAGGTTCGCCGTTTCGCCGATGGCGTAGGACGGCCGGTCGAGCGCAACCTGGAGCACGTCCGGCGTATCGGTGCCGGCGGTGCCGACATACCAGCCGGCGTAGAACTCGACCGTGGTCGAGGTCGGCACCGAGCCGAGCGAGGTCAGTTCGAGGCGGTACTCGCCCCATTCGACCGGCGCCGCGATGCGGGCGGGGTCGCCGGTAGCCGCGAGGTCGATCATGCCCGAGCCGACGCGCTGCGTGCGGGTGACGGCGCGCCAGCGCCAGACGCCGCTCGACCCGTACCACTGGTAGTCCGTCTCGATGCGCAGGAGCGTCCACTCGACGTCGTCGAGGTCCGTCCGGGCAAAGTCCGGCCCGATGGCGATGACGTCGAACTCGGCCGGGACGCCCTCCGGCACGCCGTAGTCGAAGGTCGGGCGAATGCCGATGCGCGGGCCGTCCGGTGTCACCGGCAGGACCAGGCGGCGCTCGACGGCACGGCCGGACGTGTCGGTGAGGCGCATGACGGCCTCGCCCTGGAGGAGCAGCGTCGTCGATTGCACTTCGGGGAGATAGACGGTGACGACGGCGTTGCCCTCCGCGTCCGTCTGCGGCGCGGCGTCGATCGGCTCGACGACGCGCTCGAACGGATCGTCCTGACGGCCGAACTGGTAGCCGGGGAACGCTGCGAGCGAGCGCACCGGGCGGACGGCGATGTCGCCGGTGACGGTGAGGTCGGGCGCGGTGGCGCCGTAGAGGTAGCGCGCGGCGACGTTGATGTCGGTCGGCCCGAGAAGGTCGAACGCGGTCGCGGTGGTCGAGAGCTCGAAGGCAAGCCGTTCCGGCTCGAAGTCCTCCACGAGGAACGATTCCTCGGCAACGGGCGCTGCGTCCGGATCGCTGTAGAGGCGAAGGCGCCACGAGCCGCGCATGGCGCCGGCCGAGAGGTCGAGCGCGTAGTGGTAGCCGCCGAGACCCTCGTCGTTCAGCACGACGCGGCTCTGCTCCACGCCATCCGGCCGCTCGATGACGAGGGTCATCGGGAGGCCCTCCACGGCGCGGGCGCGGCTGTCGCGGACGAGCGCCGTCGCGTGCACGGTTTCGCCCGGGCGGTAGACGCCGCGTTCGGTGCGCATGTAGGCGTCGATGGCGCCCGGCGCCGGCCGGCCGGCGACGCCGCGGTCGGTGAGGTCGAAGGCGTTGCGCGTCAGGTCGAGGAAGGCGTAGTCGCCCTCCGCCGTCTCGGCGATCACGACCTGCGGGGCGTTGCCGCCCTCGCCGCGGGCAAGGCCGGCGTCGAAGCGGACATGGCCTGCGGCGTCGGTCACGGCCTCGCCGAGAACCTCGTTGTTGCGGGCGACGAGGCGGACTGTGATGCCGGCCTCCGGCTGGGCGGTCGAGAGCGAGCGGATGACGGCGTGGATGCCGTCATTGGCCGAGAGGGTCGAGATGCCGAGGTCCGAGATCACGAACCACTGGGTCGCGCTCGGGTCCCAGTAGTCGTCCTGCAGCGCGCCAGGGACGCGGGCGGTGATGACGTAGACGCCCGGCTGCTGCTCGCCGAGGGCGTCCGCGACCGGTATGCCGGTCGTGGTCATCTGGTTGGCATCGACGGCGATCTCGAGCGCGCCTTCCCAGATCAGGGCGCCATAGGTGTTGGCGATGTCCTCGGCGCGATAGGGCTCGAGCTGGCTGAGGAAGATGCCCTCGCGAAGGGCGAAGGCAAGGCTCCGGTCGCCGATCCGGTAGATCTGGACCTCCGCCTCGGCCGCGTTGATCGACTGGATCGGGATGGTCGGCTGCGGGCCGGCCGGGAGAACGTAAGCCGTGCCGGCGAAGCCGACCCAGGCCGAGCGATCCGGCACGAACACCTCGATGACGGCCGTCGTCGCGAGCACCTCGCCGTCCACCGCCGGCAGGCCGGCGCGGATCTGGATGCGGTAGCGCGAACCATGCCGGACGCCGTCGACGCAGATCTGGGTCGATTCCGGCTCGATCGCGAGGCCTGGACCGCCCTCGGCGGTGACGAAGTCGGCCAGCCCCGGCAGCGAGACGGGGATCGGGTCGGAGAAGACGACGCAGATGCGCGGCGCGTCGGCGTCGGAATCCACCGTGTGGGTGACGACGCGGAAACCATACTGCGCCACCATCGTGTCGAGGCGTCGCTGGAGGTCGGCGTTCGGGCGGAGCGCGATGGCGGCACGGAGCGCCTTGATGGCGGGCCGCCAGATCTGGCGCTGCTCGAGCGCGTCGGTGAGAAGAAGGAGCGCCGATGCCCGCGCGGAATTGTCCTCGGAGCGCAGATAGGCGTTGATCGCGGCGGACGTGGCGCGATCGCGGATCTGCTGGCGCTCGTCGAAGGTCTGACCGGCGCGGGCGAGATTGGCACGGCCGAACTCGAGCCACGCTTTCGGGTCTTCGGACGCGAGGGAGAGCGCGGCGCCGAAGAGCGCGGAGGCAAGGACGTTGTCGTTGGCGCTCACCGCGGTACCGCCGGCGCGGATGAGGTCGCCGTAGGCGCGGGTGCCGGGCTGGAAGATCGTGTCGAGCGAGGCGGTCAGGGCGCGGGCGCGGTCGATGAGGTCGGCCGAGAGGAAGTCGAGTTCGGCGACGCGGATGCGCTCGAGCGACTCGGCCGGCTGGGAGAGGTTGACGATGCGTCCGGCGACCGCGGCATTGGCGTGGCTCAGGGCACCGAAATCGTTCTTCAGGAAGCACCAGCCGGCGGCCGTGTTGAACGTGAAGGCGCGGCAGCGGTTGTCGCCGAGGCAGGCGGCCTCGCAGGCGTCCTGCGTAGTACTGCGGATCGTCTCGTAGTCGAAGCCGGTGTAGTCGGCGTTCGGGGTCGTGATCAGCTGGCGGAGGAGCCCCGTCTGCTGGGCGGCAGCAGGCGTGAAGGATGCAATCGCGAGCCCGAGGCCGAGAACGGCGACGAGCGTGCGGCGGACGACACGCAGCATGGAATTCTCCTCCGTAGGGGCACGGACTCTATTGGCTGCCCAAGTCTGGGTAAAGGCACGCCCTTGGGTTGCCGTGATCGCGGTGAATGCTGGCGAAATCCGGTGCGCAAATGTGGCGCAATCGGGAATGCCACCCGGTGTTGCAGCATTGCCGCACCGGGGGATTCACCTACCCGCGCAAGGGCGGCGCGAGAGAATTGTTTTCTGCGACCGGCAACCAGTTTGGAACTGGCAGCGTCGTAGAAGGTCGCCGCGGTCCCTACAGTCCACTCCCTGTACGCCCGGTCCGCAACGATCGGGCGCAGTAGCCTTTGGAGAGTATCCCTGATGCCGGACGCGGCACGGAAACTCGGCGTATTCCCGGCCTTCCACCAGGTGGACGGGCGGCGTGTCGTTGTCGTCGGTTCGGGCGAGGCGGCAGCAGCGAAGGTGCGCCTTCTCTCCGAGACGCGCGCCGCCATCGAGGTCTTTGCCGAAGCGCCGGCAGGCGAACTGATCCACGACGCGGTCGCCGCCGGAGCAAGACTTATGGGGCGCGCCCCGGAGGCCGCCGATTTCGCGGGAGCGGTGCTCGCTTTCATCGGCACCGGCGACGAGATCGCCGACCGCCGCTTCCATGCCCTCGCGAAGGGCGCGGGCATCCCGGTCAACGTCGTCGACCGGCCGGAGCTCTGCGATTTCCACACGCCGGCAATCGTCAATCGCGCGCCGCTCGTGGTCGCGATCGGCACGGCTGGCGTGGCGCCGGTGCTGTCGCGCCATGTCCGCGCGCGGATCGAGGCGCTCCTTTCCCCCGCGTTCGGCGACCTTGCCGCGCTCGCCGAGAAGCTTCGCTCGGCGGTGATCGGCGCAATCGGAACCACCGAAGGTCGCCGCCGGTTCTGGGCGCGCTTCTTCCGCGGCCCGGTCGCCGAAAAGGTGTTTGCAGGTCTCATCGAGGAAGCCG
>CAXNGA010000130.1:0-5846 GCA_964201375.1 Kaistiaceae bacterium | reverse complement strand
CGCATCCTCCTCCGCCATGCGCCGGCCCATGAAGTAGCGGCAGTACCACTGGAACCAGCCTCGTGGATCGTCGGGGTGGATCCAGCCCTTGGCGCGCCATAACGAAAGCTCCTGGCTCGCCCTGATGCCGAAGAAATTGAGGCTGCAGTCGGCCCGCCCTTCCGCGAGCTTGGCATCCCCGAACCAGGCGGCGGGGAACTCGTCGCGGCAGTCGGTCATGTATTTTCCGCAGAAGACACCGAGTTCCAGCATCTCCTGCGGCGTCAGGTCCGGCGTGAAGCCGGGGTCGAAGTTCCTTCCTGCCGGCTCGGTCACCACGTAGCGGTAGCCGTCCTGCATCCTGTCGCGGACGACGATCTCCTGCGGATGGGAAAGGCTGCCTGCGCTCATCCGTACCGGCTTCCGTTACCTCTTGCGGACCGCGAAACACGACCCCATGATTTCCGTCCCGACAACAACTGAAAGGAGGTGATCCAGTGTCTCATTGTCTTTCGCCGCGTGCGGCTCGTGTGACCTGGACGCCCGCCTCGCTCGAGGACGGCGTCTAGCCACGCCAGTGTGGGCGCTTTACCCGCCGGCTTCTACGGCTGAGGTCACGCCGCGGATTTTGCGGCAGACAATGGAAGGGCCGCCCCCGGAGGCGGCCCTTTCCTGTTTTCAGGCTCACTCCGCTCCTCAGCTTCCGGCCATCGGCGCGCGGGGATCGTAGGTCCCGACGTTCCACAGCCGGCCTTCGAGGTCGCGGCAGCCGAACCCGCGGCCGCCATGGGTTTCATCCTTGATTTCGACGACGATCGGCAAGCCCGCCTGGTTGGCGCGGGCGTAGACGGAGTCGGCATCCCCCACCACGAGGTAGGCGGCCTGCGTTTCCTTCCCGCCGATCTCGTCGGGCTGGACGATGAAGACGCCATAGGCGTTCTCCGCGGTGTCGTCACGAACGGTCCCGATCATGATGATGCCGTCGCCCAGCATCAGCTCGGCATGGACGACGACCCCGCCGTCCTCGTAGACGGCGTGCCGGGTGAATCCGAAGACGGAGCAGAGCTGCTCGATGGCCGCTCTGGCATTCCGGTAGCGCATCGTCGGGATGACGTGGCCGACCGAGGGGGTATTGGGCATCTGGGTCTCTCCTCGATTGATGTTCCCTATTTGTTCACATACCGAACCTGCGTGCAAGCCCCGGCACCGCCGCCGCAATTGCATCGACATTGCACGCTAGCGTGAGACGCATGAAACACCTCGCCCTTGCAGCCCTCGCTTTCGTTGCGGCTTCCGCCGTTAGCCACGCCCAGACTTTCGGCGCGCCCACCCTCGGCGGCACCGCCTGCCGGAGCGGGGCGACGGCCAGCATTACGGGGGGCATCCTCAACCCCACCGTGGTCATCGATGGATTCGTTGCCGAAACGACGCCGCCGGCGGGGATGATGGCGCGCGCGATCTGCACGATCGCGGTGCCGGTGGAGGTTCCGGAAGGCCGCAGCATCGCCGTCGTCGGCGCCGGTTACCGGCTCAATGCCTCGATCGCCGCAGGCACAACCGCGGCCGTATCGCTGGAAGCGTTCCTCGCCGGACAGCAGGCGCCGCCGCTGACGCGGACGATCGCCGGTCCCCGGAGCGGCGCGTTCGTCAGTGCAGCGGCGGTTCCCCTGGCCGATCGCCAGTGGTCCGCCTGCGGTACGGACGTGATCGTCCGGATGAACGCCAGCGTTCTCCTCACGGTCGGGACGCCGACGGCCTCGACGGTCAATGTCGGCCAGCTGCGGATCAGGCTCGCATCGCGCGCCTGTTAGCGCGCTCCGCCGGGCATCCGGAGAGGCGTCGAAGCGGGTCCTAGACCCGCATCGGCATCAGCACGAACAGCGCATTGGCGTCGCCTTCGTCCTGGATCAGCGTCGGCGAGCCGGCATCGGCCAGCTTGAAGACGGCCGTGTCGGTGCGGAGCTGCGCGCCGATGTCGAGGAGGTATTTCGCATTGAAGCCGATCTCGATCGGATCGGCCGTGAAATCGACGCCGAGTTCCTCGGTGGCGCTGCCCGAATCCGGGTTGTTCACCGAGAGCACCAGCCGCCCCTCGCCGAGCGCCAGCTTCACCGCCCGGCCGCGCTCGGACGCAATGGTCGAGACGCGGTCGACGGCCTCGGAGAACTCGCCGCGGCTGACCTTCAGCACCTTGTCGTTGTTTTTCGGAATCACCTTCGCGTAGTCGGGGAAGGTGCCGTCGATCAGTTTCGACGTGAGCACCACGCCGTCGAAGGTGACGCGGATCTTCGTCTCCGACACCTCGACGCGGACCGGTGCGTCACCGCCGTCGACGAGCTTCTGGATTTCGCCCACCGTCTTCCGCGGCACGATGATGCCCGGCATCGTCGTCAGCCCCTCGGGTGCGGGGATCTGCGCCTGGGCGAGGCGATGGCCGTCCGTTGCGACCGCGCGCAGCATCTTCACGTCCCCGACCGTGACGAGGTGGAGGTAGATGCCGTTGAGATAGTAGCGCGTCTCCTCGGTGGAGATGGCAAACTGCGTCCGCTCGATGAGGTCCTTGAGCTGCGTGCTGGTGACCGTGAAGGCGACGCGGAATTCGCCCGCATTGAGATCGGGGAAATCCACCTCGGGCAGCATCTGGAGCGAGAACTCCGAGCGTCCCGACCGGACCGCGAGCGTGCGCCCGTCCGCCTGCGCCTCGAGCGAGACCTCCGACCCTTCCGGAAGCTTCCGTACGATATCGTACAGCATGTGTGCCGGAACGGTCGTGCCGCCGGCGCGCGAGACTTCCGCCGCCACCGTCTCGACGACCTCGAGGTCGAGATCCGTCGCCTTCAGCCGCAGCGTCGCGCCGTCGCTCTTGAGGAGGACGTTGGCGAGGATCGGGATCGTGTTCCGGCGCTCGACCACGCGGTGGACGTGGTTGAGTGCCTTCAGCAGGTTCGAACGCTCGAGCGTGACGCGCATGGTGTCGGCGGGGGTTTCGTAACCTGGTTTCGGGGCCGGGCCACGTTGGGAAAATGGACCCGACCGTGGCGTGTCCGGACGGCAAAGGCAAGGGAGAACGGGCGCGTTACCCCCCGTCCGGATGAAGCGAACACCACAAGGTCCGGACGTCACGCGACCGTCGCGAAAACCCGCGCTCGGAGCCGAGGCAGAACGCTCGCCGCCCCTTCCGGGAGGGTGGGGAAAGGGGACAGGCGGCATGACGGAAAGGCGGGCCGATCGGGCGTGGCCCTCCCCGCCAGGGGAGGGCGATCCGCATCGGCAGTTCAGCGCTGGAGATGGGCCGCGGGCCGTCGGCCTACGGGATAGGCTGGTCCTCGACCATCTTGCGGAGGAGCTCGACCTCGTCGGCAAAGCCGCGGTCGCCGCCCATCAGCTCCTCGATCTTGCGTACCGCGTGCAGCACGGTCGTGTGATCCCGGCCCCCGAAACGCCGCCCGATCTCAGGCAGCGATCGGGGGGTCATGGCCTTGGACAGGAACATTGCAATCTGCCGCGGCCGGACGATCGTCCGCGTGCGCCGGCTCGACAGGAGGTCGGCCTTCGACACGTTGAAGTGGCGCGAGACCACCTTCTGGATGTCCTCGATCCGGACACGCCGCGGCTCCCGCGTCCCGATGAGGTCGCGGAGCGTCACCTCCGCCGACGGGATCGTCACCGGCGCATTGGTGAACTGCCACTGCGCCACCAGGCGGTTGAGCGCCCCTTCGAGGTCGCGGCCGTTGGTGGCGACGGTCTGCGCCACGTAGTCGATCACCGTGTCCGGGATGTCGAGATTCGGCGAGATCTCCTTCGCTGCGGCAAGGCGCGTGCGGAGGATTCTACGGCGGAGATCGAGGTCGGGCGAGCCGATCTCGAATGCAACGCCGCCGCCGAGGCGGGAGCGGACGCGCTCGTCCAGGGATTCGAGTTCCGTCGGCGGCCGGTCGGCCGCGACCACCACCTGACGCGCCCCGTCGATCAGGACATTGAGGAGATGGCAGAACTCCTGCTGCGCCGATTTCCCCTGGAGGAACTGGACGTCGTCGATCAGCAGGACGTCGATCTCGCGCAGGCTCTCCTTGAAGGCGACGCCCGACTGGTTCCGGATCGCGGCCACGAAGCGGAACATGAAGTGCTCCGCCGTGAGGTACACGACGTTCCGGCCCGACTGGGCGCCGCGCGAGGCCTGCGCGATCGCATGAAGGAGGTGCGACTTCCCGCGGCCGACACCGGCGTGGATGAACAGCGGATTGAACGAGGCCGCGGGCGTGCCTTCCGCGACGGAGCGGGCGGCCGCGAGCGCGACGCGGTTCGTCCCGCCTTCGCAGAAGGTCTCGAAGCTGCAGCGCGGATCGACCGGCGAGCCCCCGAGCGGTCCGCCATTGGGCAAGCGCCTGGGCGCTTCGCCGACCACCTTGGCGTGGGCGAGCATGGTCGGTACCGGCCGCTCGCGCGGCTCGGGTTCTGCCGGGACGACGGCGGTCGCAGCGTCGGCGCGCGGCCGCGCCGCGGTCCGCACCAGGATGTCGATGCGGCGGAGCGTGTAGCCCTCGGCCAGCCACAGGTCGATGAGCTTGTCGCGGTAGTTGCCGTGGATCCAGGACTTCAGGAACCGCGTGGGAACCGACAGCACCACCGAGGCCGCATCGCCGGCCTCGAACTCGACCCGGGCGAACCAGGACGAATAGACGTCCTCGCCGAGCTGCCTGCGCAGTCGCTCGAGCACCTTGGCCCAGGCGGCCGCGGTGGGAACGCCGGAGACGGCCGTGTCACCGGCCGCATCCCGGCGCTTCCGCGCTCCCGGCTTCTCGACCGTGGCAATCTCTTCGTCGTCGGCGACGGGGGTGTAGCCCGGCGGCGGAGATGACCCGTCGTTCTTGCTCAAATCCATGACTCCCTCAGCTCTGCGTCCAGGGAAAGCCGGACGCCCGCCAGCCGGAGACGGCGTTGCGGTGTCCATCCTGATCGAGTGGCCCCTCGAAACCGGGGGTCACGTTGAAGCATTTCGCGAAGCCCGCGGCGGCCATCGCCACGGCCGCGGCGCGGCTGCGGCTGCCGGAGCGGCAGATGAAATAGAGCGGAGCGTCGTTGGCGAGACCAAGCTCCTGCAGGTGACCGGCGAGCCGCTGGACGAACTCCGGATCGCGTGCGCCGGTCGGGAACGACTGCCACTCGATGAGTACCGGCTCCCTGCCGAGCGCGGCGAGCGCGGGGACGCCGACATAGGTCCATTCGGCCTGCGTCCGCACGTCGATCAGCACCGCCTCGGGAGAGGCCTTGAGAGCCTCCCAGGTCTCCTCGACGGAAACCTCCCCGGCATACGAGCCGCCCTGCATCATAACGATCCCCCGGAACGCAAAAGACCATCCCCCCGAAGAACGGGGGGGCACGACAAATGTCTACGAACTCGTATGTATGTTAGGTAGAGCGGGCGGACAGAAGACTAAAAGTAAGATCGCCCGAGTGGAAATGTAAACTCAGCCAGCTTTGGCCGGCGAAAAACTAGGACATTCCACAATGCATTACAGAATTGACTTGCCGTACCAGACTTCTACACACCGGCCCCAACCGAAAACTGCCCGGGCCGGCCCGACGGAGGTGAACCTAGTACACGGGTAGCGCGGCCCGCAATGCCCTTCATGCCGCATTTTCGGGTTCCGTGGGGCACCCCTGCCGCCCCCCGATCGGTAAGCCCTTGATCGCCGTTGGAATCACTCGCGACGGGCCTGCTGCACTCGGAGGCAGCGATCCCTCTTTGGCACAAAGACGTGGCGATTTGGTCACATCGGATTTGCCATGTTCCGGCGCGTCGGAAACGCTACCCGGAGCCAACGCGATGAGGCGACTAGTGGATTGATTTCAACGTTTGGTGCCCG
>CAXNGA010000129.1:0-5868 GCA_964201375.1 Kaistiaceae bacterium | reverse complement strand
TCCCGGCGCCGACCGGCGGCAATCGCGCCTTCTGCGACCGCATGAACTCGTGGGCGCAAAGCGAAGGCCAGCCCGGCCTCGGCTACATCTTCTTCCGTGACGACGGCGAGGGGGCCGGTCCGATCGCCAAGAACATCGGGCCCGAGCGCACGATGGCTCTCCGCGAACAGCTCGCGCTCGGCGATGGCGACGCGGTGTTCTTCGTCTGCGGCGACCCGGCCGTCATGCGCCCGTTCGCGGGCGCCGCGCGCACCAAGGTCGGCACCGATCTCAACCTCATCGACAAGGACCGCTTCGCGTTCTGCTGGATCGTCGATTTCCCGATGTTCGAGTGGAACGAGGACGAGAAGCGCGTCGACTTCTCGCACAACCCGTTCTCCATGCCCCAGGGCGGGCTCGAGGCGCTCGAGACGCAGGATCCGCTGACGATCAACGCGTTCCAGTACGACATCGTCTGCAACGGCATCGAGCTGTCGTCCGGTGCGATCCGGAACCACGTGCCGGCCATCATGCGGAAGGCGTTTGCCATCGCCGGCTATGGCGAGGAAGTGCTGGAAGCCAAGTTCGGCGGGATGCTGCGCGCGCTTCAGTTCGGCGCCCCGCCGCATGGCGGCATCGCGCCGGGCATCGACCGCATCGTCATGCTCCTCTGCGGCGAGGACAATCTCCGCGAGGTGACGATGTTCCCGATGAACCAGCGCGCCGAGGATCTCCTGATGGGCGCGCCCTCGGAAGTCACCCCGAAGCAGCTCCGCGAGTTGCACATCCGCCTCAACCTGCCGGAATAGCCCGCTCCCGGCTCAGGATAGTCTTCGGCCGGTCTCGCTGCGGCACATATGGAAAGCCCGCCGGTTCGGCGGGCTTTCTCTTTCGTGGCGTCGCTCCTGCGGTGGGACGCCGCCGCTACGGCGCAGGAGCCGGTGCGGTCGCAGGAGCGAGTTCGGTTGCCGGCGCCGTGAGCGGCGGCTCCGCGGTTATGGTGATGCCGAGGAGTTGCAGAATGTCGGTCGGCGCGCGGGTGATGGTCTCCATGATCGCCGCGAACGGAACCGGCTCCGCCGGCGCGACGTCGAGCATCAGCGAGCCCGGCGTGCGGAGGAACTGCTGCAGCGCTGGCGAGATCCGGGCCGCAAGGTCGCGGTCCATCAATACGCCCAGAAGGAACGGCAGGCCGCGGATGAACTCGTCGCGGTACTGCGCGGCCGGCGTATCGGTGCCCTGGGCCGTCCAGGCGAACAGGCGGTCGGCGACGGTCTCGTCCGTCACCAGGAGCTGCGCGCCGCCGAGGCGGAGCTGATCCGGAGCGATTGCCACCATGGCGTCGGGGTTTTCCAGCAGCTCGCGCGTCATGCCGACGATCTGGAGGTTCGCCCGGATCGAGCCGGCGCCCTGAAGCGCGAGGTAGAGGTCGTTGAGCGCCAGGGTCTCCGTGGCCTCGTTCCAGCCGATATCGACCGTGAAGTCGCCCTTGGCCTCCGAGTAGCCGAGCTGCATCAGCAGCCGGCTGAACTCGTCATCGAGGAGCGTGAGCGGGGCGGCGAAGCCCTGCACCTCGAAGCGGTAGGCGGTCGGCGTCGGGCCGATATAGCCCCCGAGAAGGATCTGGGCCCGATCGATCGCAAACGGGATCTGGCCCGGTGCGCCGAACTCGAAGCCCGCAAGGTCGACGTATCCGACCGTCGGGACGAGGGCGAGCGGGTCGATCTCGCCGCCTTCGGCTCCGGCCCGGATCGCCGTGCGGAGCGTCTCGTGCGACGGCATCACGATGTCACCGATCGCGAATGTCCCGATCCTCAGCGCGCCGATGTCGTCGAGGATGACGTCGACGTCGCCGAAGCCGAGTTCGCCCAGCCCGTCGACCGAGAGGTCGTTGATGTGGAAGTCGCCGACATGGAAGCGGGCGACGTCGCGCGTGTAGATGTCGATCCCCTCGATCGCAAAACGGCCGAGCTGGTAAGGCGTGAAGAGGTCGAGTGCCCGGTCCGCCGCCATCGCCTCCACCTCGGCGACCGGAAGGTCGGTGCCGAAGAGGAGCATGTCGATGAAGGCGCCGACCGGCTGCTCGGCCTGGCGGAGGCGGAAGTCCTCCATGACGATGGCCCGGATCCGCATCTGGAGGTCGGGCGCCTCTACGATGATGCCGCGATAGGAGGCGTGGCCGAGCAGCGTTCGCCACTCGCCATCGCCGGCGCCGTTCACGTACGCGGCGTCATCGAAGGCATGCATGACGGCGTTGAGGTCGATGTCGTTCGACTGGACCGAGGCGACCGACATGCGCAACAGACCGTCCGGCGAGGGCGATTCGAGGAACACCGGGCCGGCCGTGACGGAGGCGATGCGCCCCGCGTCGATGCCGACGACGAGATAGTTGTTGTAGGACACCACGCTGTTGAGGCCGCCGGCATCCTGCGCCATCTCGATGCGGCCGATGGCGAGCCGGTCGAGCGAGGCTCCCGCGGCGAGCGCGAAGATGTCGACCATCGACGAGAACGGTCGCTCGGGATCGAACATCGCGCCCGTCTCGGGCATGGTGAGGTTCGACATGGCGACGTCGAAGATCTCGGTCACCGAATTGCCCGCTCGGGTCACGATGTGGTCGATCGTGAACGAGGCGATGGCAAAGCCCGTCGGCGGCAGTTCGCTGAAGCCGCCGATCGTGATGGTGTCGAACTGGACGCCGCCATCCATCGCCGGATCGTAAACGGTCAGGCCGGTGATCGTGACAGTGTCGCCGGTGGCGATGATGTCGGCGTAGTCGGCGCTGAGCGTAGGGTTCGCGACCGTGAGCGCGTCGATCCAGTCGTCGATGATCGTCTGGATCGGATGCACCGGCTCGCCGCGGGGGCGCGTCACCGGGACGGTGGGCCGGGTCGGCGCGGGTGCCGGCGTGATGGTGGTCGCTGGCGCCCTGGGGGCCGTGGTCGGCGGCGCGGCGGGCGTTGTGACCGGCACCGGCGTGGCCGGCTCCGGCTTGACGACAGCCGGCGCGGGCGCCGGGACCACGGGCTGGGCATGGGCGGCCATGCCGCCAACAGCGCCGACCAGGATCATCGCCGCGGCTGTGCCGCCGATCATTCTCTTCATCATGTTCTCCGCCGTGCCCGGGAACGCCCGATTGGCCCTACGATCGCGGCGCCCGCAAGGCACCGCGCATGGGTCAATCGTTGGCAGTTACGACAATATTAAGGAGGCTCGGCACGATGGTCGGTGCCGTCAGGAGGAGCCCGATCACTTCCATCAGCGGCGCCGGCTCTGGCGGCGCGGCAACGACGGTGAGCGCGCGCGGGTCGCGGAGGAAGGCGCCGACGGCCTGGCCGACCTGCCGTTCGAGCGTCGGGTTCTCGAGCGTCCTGAGGAAGATCTGGAACGCTGCGGCAAGCCCGAAGGCAACGTCCTGCGGCTGCAGGTTGGTCAATTGCGCCTGCTCGCGCAGGAAGGCCTCCATCGCGCCGCCGTTCACGAACCGGATCGTGACGTTGTTGACCATCGCAGCCGCGAGGATTTCCTCAGGGCCGCCCGGCTCCTGCAACTGGCCGAAGGCAACACCCGTGACAACGCCCGCAACCTCGATGTGGCCTAAATCGCGGATGTCGATCACGACCGACTCGACGTTGAGCGTGTCGTTCGGTGAATCGTAGTTTCCCGCGACGGCGAAATCCATGAACAGCGTCTCGAAGCCGAGGTCGCGGATCAGCTGGACTGCCTGCGAGTCGCCGCCGAGGCTGAGCGGCACCTCGACGCCGTTGAGCGTCACGGCGACGGAGTAGGGGACATCCTCCCCAACCTTCGTGAGATGCATCTCCATCCGCTCGATCACGAGCGGGTTGCCTTCAGGCGGCTCCAGGCGCAGCCCGATGGCGATCATGTCGCTGACCGGTATCGGGGGCTTGTCCTCGGCGTCGAGGTCGGCCACTGGCGGGATTACAATGTTGGAAAGCTCGATGTTCTCGAAGCGGACCGTATTGGCAAGGGCCGTCAGGTTGCCGTTGCTCAGCACCATCAGCTCCGCAGTGAAGCCGCCGGTCTCCACCTCGACAGGATTCGTGACGACGATCACGGCAACCGTTCCTGCGATCCCGTTCTCCGTATCGGTGATGACGAGATTGGTGATGGTCACGACCTCGCCCACCGCGGTCGCCGTCTCGTAGGTCGCCGTCCTCGCCTCGTCGACGAGCGCCGCCACGATCTCGTCGGCGATTGCGATGGGATCGGCGGCCAGCGCCGGACCCGTCAGCAGGGCGAGCGGGAACGCGCCGAGGGCAATCTTGCGCCAGGCTCCGCCGGTCGGGACGAGCATGAATTCCTCCAGGGAATCGGTGGGCGCCAGCCAGGGCGCACATGGATCAGCGCAAAGGGCGCACTTTGGTTGGACATTGGCGGCCATTCTTGACGGAGGCAAGGCGGAGAGCCGGTCACGAAGGCTTGCTCGGCAAGGGGGCGCGCCGGGGCGATGCGATGCGACGGGCAAATGACAATTCGGTGGCGCCGCGGTCCCGACGATGCATCCCGCACCGTTTGCCGGAAGGGGCGCGCCACCGCCGCTTTGGGAGGGATCGCGATCGGTGATGTCCCGCCGGGAGCGGTGCCGGCCCGTCGTTCGGAACAGCTGTCTCCCACGAGAGGCGCTGGCCGCGACAGCATGACGCCCGCGCGTCGTTCCTCGGGGACGCGGCCGCGACGAGCGCGACAGCGATCGCGGCGTGTTGGCGCCGTTGGGATCGGTCCGCGTCGACGATGTGGTTTCGAGCGGAATGTCGCCGACCCTGAACTGACTGAAACGCGGTTCTATCGCCATGCCGGCCCAAGGCGCCGGCGGGGATAGAGCGCCGTTCTGTTTCCGGCTGTCCCTGCTGCTGGAACGGAGTACCATGACGACTATAGAACGCAGTTCTACTATGTCGTCGGTCGCATTTCGCTGGACAAATCGACTCCAATCCTAACCATTCGGTCACGGTTGCTGGCTTAGCTGGCGCTTCTGTGCAACGCGAATACTGCGCTGACTGGCGCATGATTCGAATGCTCCAGATCACGTCCCATATCACCGAGCGGAGATGACCATGGCTGGTGAGAAGAAGGCGGCCCCCGCCAAGAAGACCCCGATGAAGACCGCTGCCCCGGCCCCCAGGATTGCCGCGAAGCCCGCGGTGAAGGCAGCCCCGGCGAAGCCGGTGGCGGCTGCTGCCAAGGCTGCCCCGAAGGCCGCCGCTCCGATGGCTGCCGCTCCGAAGGCCGCCGCTCCGAAGGCCGCTGCTCCGAAGGCTGCCGCTCCGAAGGCTGCCACTCCGAAGGCCGCTGCTCCGAAGGCTGCTGCTCCGATGGCTGCCGCCGCTCCGAAGGCCGCTGCCAAGCCGGCACCGAAGGCCGCTGCCAAGCCTGCACCGAAGGCCGCTGCCAAGCCGGCACCGAAGGCCGCTGCCAAGCCGGCACCGAAGGCCCCTGCCAAGGCTCCGGCGAAGGTCGCCGCCAAGCCGGCCGCTGCCGCTCCGAAGGCTGCCGCCACGCCCGCTGCCAGGCCCGCAGCTGCAAAGGCCGCCGTTGCTCCGAAGGCCGCGTCGAAGCCGACCGCCAGCAAGGCCGCCCCCAAGAAGCCGACCGCTTCCGCCTCGCAGAAGGCATAGAGCCGAATTCGGGCGAGGCGCTTCGGCGCCACGCCACGCAGGGCAAAGACAAAGCCGCGGACCGTGTCCGCGGCTTTTCTGTTTCTGCCTGATGGCTTCGTGGCGGACTGGCGCTACGGGAGGCCGCAGCGCCATGGATGCTCCTAGTGGATGAAGTCCGACGGGTGAGTCCGTGAGGGATTCCCGTTAGGTTTGGGGCATGCGAGTCTGGGGCATGCGCCCCGGGATCGCCATCACGCTGAGCCCATCG
>CAXNGA010000128.1:0-5875 GCA_964201375.1 Kaistiaceae bacterium | reverse complement strand
CACCGCCCACCCGACCGCCGTCACCTCGTTCTGGAGGAGCTCCACGGAGATCACCGGCACGGCCCGCCCGTACTCGTCCACCTGGTCGCCGAGACGGGTCGCGCCGAGGTCGGGCAGCCGCACCGCACCACCGGCATAGGTTACGACGCCGGTGACGGACAGCGAGACGATCAGCTCGCGGCGATGGTTGGCAATGAATATCCGTTCGACCGCGTAGGGGACCGGCCGCCCCTCGATCGCCGCCTCCGTATCCACCACGCCCGCGGCGAAGGCGCGGTGACCGAGGGCGCTCGTCTCGCGCCGGATCTCGGCAATCAGCGTCTCCGCGCGCTGTGCCGCATCCTTGGCGGCACGCGTGACGGCCTCCTCCGCAGCCGCCTCCAGTTCGTACTGGGACCCGGGGGCGGCGAAGGCCGAATAGATCACCACCGGCATGATGGTGAAGGCGACGAGCACTTCCACGATGGCGATCCGCATCGACCGCGGCCGGCGCGACCGCAGGAGCGGGACCGCCGCCATTACGAGCGAGGCGAGAAGCGAGCCGAGCGCGACGTTGGCCAGCGCGTTGACGATCCGGCTCGCACCGCGGGAGATGACCGCAGCCGAGGGATCGCCGACCACAACCCCGTAGTAGAGCGCGATCACCGGAACGCCGACCACCAGCCAATAGATCGGCGACGCGATGAGAGGATCGAGCCGCCTGCGCTCGATGAGGTAGAGGCAGAAGCAGGCCTCGCCGAGCATGAGGGCAAACGCGACGGGGTCACCCCACACCACGAGTGTCGCGGCGCTCGACAGCACCGCCGCAAGGATCGCCGACCGTCGGTCGCCGACCCGCATCAGGAAGAACGTGCCGATCCCGCCGAACATCAGTTCGAGGCCGAAACCCGAGCGGACAGGGCTGAGATTGACCGCAAAGCCGATCGCCCCGACGAGGACCCCGAGCAGGATCGACAGGCCGACGCGGTCCGGCTTCATGCCGGCCGTGCCCCGAGCGGCGTTTCCGCTGCCGCCTCGATGGTGCGGAGGAGTTCGCGGAGGCTGCACGGCTTCCGGAGCGTGGCGAAGGCGCCCGCGGCGCGCGCTGCGGCAATGTCCGTCGGCGTGCCGTGACCGGTGAGCACGATGCTCTTGAGGTTGGTCTCGGATCCGATCCCTCCGGGCGCATAGATGCGGCGGAGGAGGTCGAGGCCGTTCATGTCCGGCATCCGGAGGTCCGTCACCATCACGCCGAACTTCCGCTCCGCCTCGAGCGCACGAAGCGCGGCGCTGCAGCGATCGACGCAGATCGGTTCGACGTCGAACCGGACCAGGAACTCGGCGATCTCCTCGGAGATTTCGTGCTCGTCGTCGACGATCAGCACCCGGAGGCGCGGCGGTGCCACACCCGGCCTCGCGGAGGCGGCAGCCGTGCTCACGCCGCCCCCGGGGGCGCCCGGAACGTCACGCCCGGGTCGAAGGAACCCGCAATCGTGCCCCGGCTGCCGTAGCGGCGCGCGATGTCGGCGATCCGGCTCCGCCCCGTCTCCGTGAGGCGAACGAGCGAAAGCCGGCGGTCGGTGGACGAGGCTTCGCGGTGGATGAGGCCGGCCTCCTCGAGGTCGGCGAGGCGACGAAGCGCGGTCGTCGTTGGAACGCCCGAGGCGCTGCAGGCCGAGGAGACCGAGAGGACCTTGCCCTTGTACTCGGCGTCGGCCGCATGGAGGAGTATGTCGAGGCACGGATCGACCGAGAGATTCTCGGTGAGCGTCCTCCGGACATGTTCGCGAAGACGGATGAAATCGGCCACCGTCCGGCCCGCGATGTCGCGGAGCGCGCCCGTTCCGCCGTTTGCGGGTGACTGGAGCCGCCCGGACGCCGCCGCCCGGTTGAGCGCCGCCCTGAGCGCCGGCCCCGACACCGGCTTCTCGACGAAGTCGATCACCTCGTTCTGGATCGCCCGGACGGCAAGGTCATAAGCGGGGTGCGCCGTCACGATGACGAATGCCGGCGGCTCGGCCAGCGTGCGCCGCGAGCGCTGGATGAGGTCGAAGCCCGACGGTCCGGTCATGAATAGATCGGTGATGACGACGCCGATGTCCGGGCGCGACCCGAGCTGCCCGAGCGCCTCGTCGGCTCCGCTCGCGGATACGGCATTCCATCCGGCGAGCGTGACCATGTCGCCGAGCTCTTCGGCGGCGGAAAGGTCGTCATCGACCACCAGGACCGTGGATCGCATTGTCGTGCCTCACTCCCCCTTCCCCGGAGGTGGTGGTTGTAATCGTGACGCCTTCGGGCCGAACAAGTCAAACGAAGCCCCGACGCCGTTGTGTTCCCGCGAGATGGTTGCTGAGTCGGACCCACCGGTCGTGAGAGCAAACCGGCCACGCGACCCATCGCGATCATGACCACGAACGTCACGACGCCCGCCTTGTGCGCCCCCGTTACCGTCACGACGGAGTCCTCGCTCACCGTCTTCGGCGGAGCGCCTGAAACATTCCCCTCCACCCCCGTCGGGGGCGGCCCGGCATGCTTGACCGTGCCTGCACCGGCACGCGCCGGCCCGGCTTGACGGTGCCCCGCGAGTCACGATCATGCGTGCAACTGCAGCGGGGTTCTCATGCGCGCTCACAGCATCGTCGTCACCGCGGCCGCCGTTCTGCTGGGCCTCGCTTCTTCTGCGCCCGCGCAGGCGCCTGCGGCGCCCTATGACTTCGCCGGCGGAACGATCCGCTTCCTCGTCGGGAACGCGGCCGGCGGCGTCGCCGACACCGAGATGAGGCTCGTCGCCCGCCACATCGTCAACCATCTCCCGGGCGATCCGACCGTCGTTATCCAGAACCTGCCCGGTGCCGGTGGCGCCCGCATGCTGGAGTTCATGGCGCAACTCGACCCCGTCACCGAGCACGCCATTGCCCAGATCTCGAGCGCCATCCCGTTCCAGGCGCGCGCCGCGGCGCTCGACGGGGTGTTCGATCCGCGAACGGCCAGCTGGGTGGGCGGCTTCCTCCGCAGCACGTCGATCTGCGTCGTTGGGAGGTTGTCGGACATCGAGACCGTCGCGGATCTCTACGACCGCGATGCCACTTTCGGCGGCCTCGCCGCCACGGGGACGACGGCGGCGAACTACGCCATCCTCAGCCGCGGGCTCGGCCTTCGGATCAACCCGATCTACGGCTACGATACGATCGGCAGTCTGGCGCTCGCGGTGGCACGCGGCGAGATCGACGGCACCTGCGGCCCCTACTCCGCCTATCCCGTCACATTCGCACCTCTCATCGAGACGGGTGACCTGAAGCTGCTCCTCTACATCGGCGCCGAAGAGCGTACCGACATCGCCGCGCCCTATGCCTACGATTTCCCGCTGGTCGAAGGTCAGGCGGACTTTTTCGAGGCGATCAAGGCAGCGGTCGGGTTCGCAAGGCCCCTTGCCATTCCGGCCGGGGCCGATCCGGCCTACGTCGCCGCGATGCGGATAGCCTTCGACGAGATGATCGCCGACCCCGCCTTCATCGCGGAAGCAGCAACACTGAACATCGACCTCCGCTACCGGAGTCCTGCAGAGCTCGGCGCGATGACGGCGGCTCTCTATGCCACGCCCCAGCCGCTCGTCGACGAGATCCGGGCCTTCCTGTTCGAGTAGGCCGGATGCTTGCCGACGACTTCCGCTTCCCGCGGCCCGGCCGCGAGAACCTTCCGCGGCTTGCCCGCCTCGCCTGCGAGACGGCCGCGACCCACTGCGGCGACTGCAGGAACTACCACACCACGTGGCCGGCGCTTCGGGCCGCGGGCCTGAGCGGGGCCGGACCAGAGCACAATTACCAATTGCACCTCCAGCTGCTGTCGGAGCTGATGGCCGGCCGGAGCGAGGTGCGCTGGCTCCTCGCCGGCTCAGCCGATGCCGGAGTGCTGGGTATGGCGCAGGGAACCGCCGAGGCCATGCAGGGAACCCGCCACGAATTCACCGTCGTCGACCGCTGCGCGACGCCGCTCACCCTGTGCCGGAGCCACGCTGACGAGCACGGCCTCTCGCTGGCCACCGTCCTTGCCGACCTTATGGCCTTCCAGGCGCCCGGCGCCTTCGACATTGTCATAGGCCACCAGCTTCTGACCTTCTTCAAGGACGAGGATCGACTGCCGTTCTTCAGGCACGCGGCGTCGTGGCTGGCGCCCGGGGGAAAGCTCTGCCTGACGGTCTATGACCGAGGCGAGTCGAGCCGCCCGCGCGCCGATATCAGCAGCGATCTCTACGCGTGGCGCACCCGCAACCTCCGGGCGGACGTCGCCGCCGGCCGGACCGAGCTTCCGGAGGATCTCGAAGCCTTCATCGCGCGGATCGAACGACAGCCGCGCCGGTTCAACGGGGAGCGGCAGTTCGGCATCGACCACTATCTCGGCCTCCTCCGCGAAGCCGGGCTCGCGGCGCGGACGTTGCCATTGCCCGATGCCGAACCCCGGCCGTTCGGCGATCCGTCAGACCGGCTCCGTTACCTCCTCGTTGCGGAGAGGCTCTGATGTCCGGAACCGTTGCCTGCTCAGTCACCAGGTGCGCCCCGGCGGGTACGACGAACCGATCCGCATTCCGTCGTTCTCGCCCCCCGGCCGTCGCGACAATTGCGCCCCCGTAGCCTACGATACCGTGCAGACTTGCCCTCCACAGCCAGCGGACTGAACCAATAACTTCCTTGCGCTTGCGGGCGCTGGCCTTCCTTGCCGCCCTCGGCATGGCGCCCGGTGCCAACGCGCAGACGCCGTTCACGCTGGCCGGCGAGACCGTCCGCATCATCCTGGCGGGTTCGGTCGGCGGGGCGAGCGATCTCCAGGCGCGCCTTGTGGCCGACCGGCTCCGGGAGGCCCTTCCGGGCAACCCCACGATCGTCGTCCAGAACGTCCGCGGCGGCGGCGGCATGCGCATGCTGGAGTTCGTCGACCAACTCGATCCCGCGACGGAGCACTTCGCCTACATCCTCGCCAGCAACATGCCGTTCGAGGCCCGCTCGGGCGGTCTTGTCGCCAGCGCATTCGACCCTCGCACGGCGCAATGGATCGGCTCCTTCACCGGCAGCGCCGGCGTCTGCGTTATTTCGACCGCGACCGGCATCACCTCGGTCGAGGACCTCCGAACCCGCGAAGTCACCATGGGCGCGACCGACAGCACGTCGACCGCCTTCGGCTGGTACATGCTGATGCAGGAGGTGGGCCTCCGGATCCGGCCGATCGTCGGCTACGATTCCTTCGAGACCATGGCGCTGGCCCTGAGCCGCAACGAGATCGACGGCCTCTGCGCGTCCTATTCGACCTACGTCACGCTTCTCCGTCGGGACGTTGAATCGGGCGCGCTCCTGCCGATCCTCAACCCCGGACCATATCCGGTGGCGGACCTTGGCGTGCCTTGGATGCTCGACCTCGAAATGCCGGCGGAGACACGAACCCTGGTCCGGACCGCCGTCGAGGTGACCGCTTTCGCCCGTCCCTGGATTGCCGCGCCCGGAGCCGATCCGGCGTTCGTCGCAGCGATGCGATCAGCCTTTGCCGCGATCGTGGCCGATCCCGCGTTCGCCGCAGCGACCACAGCGCTCGATGTCGAGGTCCGCTACGTTCCGCCGGACGCCATCGCGACCGCCATCGACGCGCTCTATGCCACCCCTGACACGCTGATCGAGGCGGTCAGGAGGCTTCTCTTGGCGGAGTAGGCGTGACATCGCCCGAAGGCCGGGGCTTGCCGTCGCCGACATCGTCGCGCTGCCGTTCGCCGAGGAGGAGAAGGCACTCCATGGCGGAATGTCACGCGAGCGCTGTATCATCATCGCCCCCCGTCCCTGAACGCGGCGCCGATCTGGCGCGGTTCATGCTGAGATGACGGGCACGCATGCAGGCATGATGTCTCAGGGGGACG
>CAXNGA010000127.1:0-5888 GCA_964201375.1 Kaistiaceae bacterium | reverse complement strand
CCTCGATCTCGGCCGACGCGGCGGCCACGGTGACCGGGCGCATCGTCCGGCCGGTCCGCCGGCCGATCGCCGGCAATGCGTCGAGTGCCGCCGAGGCCGAGCCGTACCGGCCGAGGAGGGCGTGGAATGTGACGGGGCCGACGCCATCGGTGCGGATCAGCCGGAGCCAGGCGATCCGCTCCGCGTCGCCCAGCGGCTGCTCCGTCACGCGCGGCCGCCGATCCGGCTCTCCTCGCCGGCCAGAAGGCGCCTGATGTTCGCGGCATGGCGGAGCCACAGGATCAGCGCCAGCGCCGCCAGGATCAGCCCCCACAGGGGCTCGCTGAGGACGAGCACGACGATCGGCGCAACGATGCTCGCGGCGAGCGCGGCCAGCGACGAGAAGCGGAAGGCGAATGCCATGCCGAGCCAGACCAGCATGAACGCGATGCCGGCAGGCCAGTAGAGGCCGAGCGTGACGCCGAGGAACGTCGCCACGCCCTTCCCGCCGCGAAATCCGAGCCAGATCGGCAGGATGTGGCCGATGAATGCACCGGCGCCGGCAACGCCCGCGAGCGTTCCGCTCCACACCGCATTGGCGATGAGCACCGCCGCGGTGCCCTTCAGCATGTCGAAGAGGAAGGTGAGGAAGGCGATGTCCTTGCGGCCGGTGCGGAGGACGTTCGTGGCGCCGATATTGCCGGAGCCGATCTTCCGCACGTCCCCCAGTCCCGCGACCCTGGTGAGCAGGAGGCCGAACGGGATGGACCCGAGCAGATAGCCGAACGCCGCGGCGACGAGCAGTGCTGTCGCCGATTCGGGAACGATGTCGGGGAGAGGCATGGACGACCCAGGCGCGCCGTCGCTCGGCGCGATGATGACGGATTCTGCAGGGCCGCCCGGCCCCGCGCGGGGACCGTACCGGCTGCCCGCCGGGGCAGCAACACCCGCCCGCCTGTGGCGCAGGACCGGGGAGTGCCACGGTCGCCGCCCGCCGCCGGGGCGTGTCGCGCTGGCCACGAGCGGCCCGCGTCGGTGCAACAGGGCAAGAATACGCAGGCGCCAGAATTGTGGTCGGCACCCACCATACGTTAACTATACCCGCCTAAGTGTTTGCCACGGCACAAAGCCGGGGCGGGGACATGAGTCAGGCGTTTCGGACCCACGACGTCACGAACCAGCCTCCGCTGCTTGCGGGGACGAACCTTTTCGCCTCCGATCCCGTGCTGGCCGCAGTGGTCGAAGCCATCCCGGCGCAGGTCGCCGAAGGGCTCGGACAGCTCGGTACGTTCTACGGTTCGGCAGAGGCGCTCGAACTCGGTCGCCTCGCCAACCAGTCGCCCCCGATTCTCCGGACCCACGATCCGCGCGGCACAAGGGCCGATGCGGTCGAGTATCACCCCGCCTATCACGCACTGATGCGCCGGAGCGTGGCGGCGGGCCTCCACTGCTCCGTGTGGGATGCAACGGGAGCGGAGAGCCGCTTCCGTTCGCTGGCACGCGCCGCCCGGCTGTTCCTCGCCGCCCAGGTCGATGTCGGTCATCTCGACGCGATCCGCGCGACGAATGCAGCGGTTGCGGCGCTCGCCCATTCGCCGCGCCTTGCCGAAGGCTGGCTGCCGATGGTGCGGTCGCGGAAGTACGAGCAGACCGCCAAGCCCGCCCCGCAGAAGAGCGGCGTCCTCCTTTCGATCGCCACGACCGAGAAGCAGGCGGGGAGCGATTTCACGCTCCTGACCACCCGGGCCGACCGCGACGGCAACGACGCCAACTACCGGCTGATCGGCCACAAATGGTACGTCGCCGCCCCGATGAGCGACGCGCTCGTCACCCTTGCGCAGACCCGCGAAGGGCTTTCCTGCTTCCTCGTCCCGCGCTTCCTCGCCGACGGCAGCCGCAACGGCATCCGCCTCCTTCGCCTCAAGGATCGCCTCGGCAGCCGCTCGTCCGCAGCGGGTGAGATCGAGTTCGAATCCGCCAGCGGCTTCCTCCTGGGCAACGCCGGCCAGGGTGCCGCCGCGATCTCGGAAGTGCTGAGCCACACCCGCCTCGACGATGCGATCATCGCCGCATCGCTGATGCGCGCCGCGCTCACCGAGGCCGTCCATCATGCCCGGCATCGCACCGTCGGCGGCCGGAAGCTGATCGACCAGCCCCTCATGAGCCGCGTCCTCGCCGATCTTGCGCTCGACGTGACGGCCGCCACCGCCCTCGCCTTCCGCGTGGCGCTCGCCGCCGACCGCGCCGCCGACGATCCCGTCGAGGCCTCGTTCGCCCGGCTGATGACACCGGTCGCGAAATACTGGATCAGCAAGGCTGCTCCCGCCGTGATCGCCGAGGCGCTCGAATGCATCGGCGGCAACGCCACCGTGGAGGAGAGCCGCCTCCCGCGCTTCTACCGCGACGTGACCTCGACCATGGTCGGCGACGGCCCCGGCAACGTCCTTTGCCTCAACGTCGTGAAGGCGCTTTCGAAGTCGTCCGAGGCGCTGGAAGCTGTCCTGGTGATCTCGGAGAACGCCCTCGGCGGCACCGCCAAGGCCACGCTCAACATCCTCCGCGCCGCAACAGCCGTGGCGCTTGCCGACGAGGGCTCGGCCCGCGTCCTCACCGAACAGCTGGCGCTCACGGTCGCTGCGGCCACGCTGCACCACAGCTTCCCCGCCGAGATCGGCGATGCCTTCCTCGAGACGCGTCTCGGCAAGGGCTGGCGCACGACCTACGGCATGCTCGACTCGCGTTTCGACGCGCGCGGTCTTCTCGATTTCGTCTGCCCCGAGGGGTAGGCGCCCGGCTTCGGAGATACCGCAGCGATCAGCCGGCTGAAGCGAGCGGCGTGATGCGGTCGAGGTCGGCCTCGATGGCGTCGGCCGCAGATTCCAGCGCGAAGCGCGTTTGGATCGCCATCCAGAACTCGGGCGACGTTCCAAAATAGCGGGCCAGCCGCAGGGCCGTGTCCGGCGTCAGATCGACGGCCTCGGCCGCAAGCCTTTCGATTCTGGTTCGCGGCACGCCGACGGCGCGTGCAACTCGCCCGGCCGACAATTGGAGCGGCCGCAGGAACTCCTCGCGAAGAATCTCGCCGGGGTGGATGGGGCGAAGGTCGGACATCGGAACCTAGTGATGGTCTGCCATCTCGACATCTGCCGGACCCTCATCGGTCCAGCGAAAGCAAAGCCTGAACTGATCGTTCACCCGGATCGAATGCTGGCCGACGCGATCCCCGCGGAGCATTTCGAGCCGGTTCGCCGGAGGCAGCCGGAGATCCGAAAGCGTCCGGGCAGCATCCATCATGACCAGCTTTCGCCGAACCGCCTGGACCAGATCGGGCGGAAATCCCTTCGGAACGGAGCGTGCAGAACCAACGCCAGACGCCGGTCACGGAACGAGACGATTGCGATCGTCGCCTCCCCGCGCCGAACGGAAGTATCATATCACGATACATCGCAACGTCCAGCGCCGTCGGGTGGTCACGCGCCCGCCACCCTGACGCTCAGAATCCCCGCGCCGCCCGACCCGCAATCCGGTCGAGCGCCCCCTGCAGCACCCACGCGGCGGCGGTCTTGTCGATGAGTTCGGCGCGGCGCGCACGGCTGCGGTCGGCATCGATCAGCATGCGCTCGGCCGCAACCGTCGACAGGCGTTCGTCCCAGAAGGCGATCGGCAGCGCCGTCCGCGCCGCGAAATTGCGGGCGAAGGCGCGGGTCGCCTGCGCCCGTGGCCCTTCGCTGCCATCCATGTTGAGCGGCAGGCCGAGGAGGAATCCCACGGCCTCGTGGGTCGCGGCGAGCCGGACCAGCGCCTCGGCATCGGCGCCGAACTTCGTCCGTCGCACGAGGACGAGCGGCGAACCGATGCGACGGCCGATGTCGGAGATGGCGACGCCGATCGTCCTGGTGCCGAGGTCGAGGGCAAGAAGGGCGCCGCTGGCCGGCAGGCCTGCGACGAAGGCGTCGATCGCGGCCGGCTCGAATGCCGGGCGTCCGGCAGCCGGCGGCATGGCCGCTATCGGCCCTTCCGGGCCCGCACCGCCTCCTGGGCGAAATAGAAGACCCCGCCGAGCGCCGCACCGATGGCGATGCCGATGAGGCCGTTGCCGAGGGCGTAGCCGATGGCAACGCCGATGCCGATGCCGATCGCGATGTAAGGTCCTGGAGCCATGGCGCACAGCATAGCGGCCGGGGCCGGCGGCTCAAGCAGGATCAGGAGCCGCGACAACGCGGCCGGAGAAGTGGACGGGGGGGGGTCGCTACCGGAGAAGGGTTGCGGGCGTGCCTGCCACCCGCGAAAGGCGGGGTGGCCGTCAGGCGCGATACTGCTGGATGCGGGTGGTGCGAAGACCGGCAAGGCCGTGCTGGTCGATCGACTGCTGCCAGGAGAGGAACTCCTCCACCGTCAGCGTATAGCGGGTGCACGCCTCTTCGAGGCTGAGCAGCCCGCCGCGCACCGCGGCAACGACCTCGGCTTTCCGCCTGATCACCCATCGCTTGGTATTGCGTGGTGGCAGGTCGGCGACCGTCAGCGGGCTGCCGTCCGGTCCGATCACATATTTGACCCGCGGGCGGATCTGTTCGGTCATGCTACTCTCGCAAACACACAGGCAGACCAGTTACAATTCCAGGACCCTAGGCGAACCGCCTTAAAACTCCGCTAAACGCATGGAAACAAATCGGTAAGACCTGTTAGCGAAGTCTTCAAGAATGGGGCCGCTTTGTGCCCGGCATCCTGCAACTGTTCTTGCAATACGCGGCACGATGACTTGCCCGGACCCAGGGTTCCTGCCGTCCGGGCCGGAGCCGGATCCGCCGGCCCGCCGCGTGGCAACAAGGCCCTTTGACCAGAGGCGGTTTCGGGCCCATATCGAAGGGGACCCGGTCGCCCCATGTTCAACTCACTCGACATCCCGAAGCCCCCGCAGGAGACTCGCGTCGTCGTGGCAATGTCCGGCGGCGTGGATTCCTCCGTCGTTGCCGGCCTTCTGAAGCGCGAGGGCTACGACGTCGTCGGCGTCACCCTCCAGCTCTACGACCACGGCGCGGCGACCCACCGGAAGGGCGCCTGCTGTGCCGGTCAGGACATCCACGACGCGCGCCGCGTCGCGGAAATGCTGGCGATCCCGCACTACGTGCTCGACTACGAGGAGCGCTTCCGCTCCGCGGTGATCGAGCGTTTCGCCGACAGCTACGTCGCGGGCCAGACGCCGGTGCCCTGCGTTGCCTGCAACCAGACGGTCAAGTTCGCTGACCTCCTCGGCACCGCGCGCGAGCTCGGCGCGGATGTCCTGGCGACCGGCCATTACATCTCCTCGCGCCCGACCCCCGGCGGCAGGCGCGGCATGTTCCGCCCGGTCGACCTGGCGCGCGACCAGAGCTACTTCCTGTTCGGCACCACGGACGAGCAGCTGGCGATGCTCCGCTTCCCGCTCGGCGGCATGACCAAGCCGGAAGTACGCCAGGCGGCGCGCGATTTTGGCCTCATCGTCGCCGAGAAGGACGACAGCCAGGACATCTGCTTCGTCCCGGACGGCCGCTATTCCGACGTCATCGAAAAGCTCCGGCCCGGTGCCTCCCCCGCCGGCGACATCGTCCATCTCGACGGCCGCGTGCTCGGTCGCCATGACGGCGTGATCCACTTCACCGTCGGCCAGCGCCGCGGCCTTGGCGTTGCCGCGGCCGAGCCGCTCTACGTCGTCCATCTCGACCCTGCCGCGCGGCGGGTCGTCGTCGGCCCGCGCGACGCGCTCCACACGCAGGAACTGGTGCTGACCGGCGTCAACTGGCTCGGCGACGTGCCGCTCGACGGCGCGCCGGATGGCATCGAGCGGGAAGTGCGCGTCCGCTCGACCCGCCCGCCTCGCCCTGCCCGAATCCTCCTCCGCGATGGCATCGTGCGGGTGGAACTCGCCGAGG
>CAXNGA010000126.1:0-5929 GCA_964201375.1 Kaistiaceae bacterium | reverse complement strand
GATGCCATCGGCCGACAGCAGCACGATCCCGGCTCGCCAGACATGCTTCTGCGGCGCATTGCGGTCTCGGAGGATCGCCTCGAGACGAAGGCGATCCGATGGGCTCAGCGTGATGGCAATCCCGGGGCGCATGCCCCAGACTCGCATGCTCCAAACCTAACGGGAATCCCTCACGGACTCACCCGTCGGACTTCATCCACTAGGCTCGGCGACACGGCTGAAGGTATTGCAGCGCGGCGGATCGAAAAGGTCCGCCGCGCTTTGCGTTCTGGGGGCATCACAACGGCCGATGGCAGGGCCGCGGTACCTTCATCGGGATGCTGGGGCGTCGCGGCGGGTGTCCGCAACAGGGTCCGTCGCAGATCTCTTCGATCCCGACGGGCGGCTCGGGCAGGGCGCCTGCTGCCGCTACAGCGGCCCCGTGAAGTCGGACTTCCTCAGCGGCACGCCGTTGTGGCGGAGGATGTTGTAGGCGGTCGTCGCGTGGAACCAGACGTTGGGAAGCGTGAAGGTCTGGAGATACTGGAGGCCGGACATGGACTTCTGCTCGCCGCCGGCCGGGAAGGTGACGACGCGCGTCTCGCCGGCATCGAGTGCGGCCGTGTCCAGATTGTCGAGGAAGGCGGCCGTCTCGGCGATGCGCGAGCGGAGGTCGTCGAAGCCGATCCGCGAATCGTCGAAGCTCGGGATCGCAATCCCTGCGAGGCGGCACGTGCCGCGGACCATCAGCGCCGTCGTCTGCTGCACCTGCCTGGCGAACGGCCACATGTCGGGGAAGAGCCGTTCCGTCAGCAGCACCGAGGGGTCGTAGTGGTGTGCGGCGGCGTGCGCCTCGGCCTTGGCGATCATCTCGCTCAGGGAGGTCAGGATGCGACGGTAGGTCGGGAGCGTCGCGTCAGACAGGGACAGGGCCATGGGATCCTCGGTTCGGCAGCCGCCCTAGATAGGTGCCCAGGCGGCGAAAACCGAGTGGCCCGGTGAAAGAATGACGCCAGCGGGCTTCCGCCGAAGCGTCGGTGACCGCTTCGCTGGGCGCAGGCGCCGAATCAGCCCGGCTGGTGCCTGCCCGCCCCGGTCGGTGCTGCCACGGCGGAAACTGCGGCTGCCGTCTCCTTGGTGCCCGACGGGCCGGAAGCCACGGATTCGGCGCGCAGCCGGTCGAGGAACGTTCCGATCGTGGAGACATCGTTCTGGACGAATTTCGCCGGTGAGCGGTGCTTGCGCGACGGCTCGGCCGCTTCAGCCGAGGGGGCGGCGACCTTCGTCGCGACCGCGGGGGCCTCGACCGTAGCGCCAGGAGCGTGCCTCGGAGCCTGGTCCGCCGCGAATGCTGCGGACGGCATGAGCACAAGCGCGACAAGAGCGAGCTTCAATCGACCAAACACGGGACTCTCCTACGCAACGAAGGCGGCGGGACTGGCGCCAGGCAGTGCTGCCGGGCGACTCCGCAACGTAGCCGCAACGTGGTTACCGAAGGGTTGAGAGACGCCGCTACCGGTGTGATCGGCTCGCGAATGGAGCCGGCCGGCCGCGGGTCGCAGCCAGGCCGGGGCGGGGGCACGGGGCTGGTCAGGGAAGCGCTGAAAACGCGTCGCACCGTCGCCCGCACCGCCGTCGGGCGGGTACCAGCGGGAGGCGGTTTGGCTGGAGTGCTCTGCACCCGGGTCGGTGGAGGGCAGCCGTGCGTGCCGGGCAAGGCGGTTCGTCGGTTCGCCCTTGCTTCCGGATGCGGTTTTCTCTACCGCATCGCGCGGGCCACGCCTCCCCAACGAGGCGCTTCTATCTGAGAGGATAGGTCATGACAGATCCCGCCAAGCCGGCGCGCCGCACAGCGGTTCCCAATTTCTCCTCCGGTCCCTGCGCAAAACGTCCTGGCTGGTCCGTGGACGTACTCAAGGGCACGCCCATCGGCCGCTCGCATCGCTCGGCGCTCGGCAAGAGCCGCCTGAAGCTGGCGATCGATCTCACCCGCGAAGTGCTGGAAGTGCCGGCGGACTACCGTATCGGCATCGTGCCGGCGTCCGACACGGGCGCGGTCGAGATGGCGATGTGGTCGCTGCTCGGCCCCCGCGGCCTCGAGGTCCTCTACTGGGAGTCCTTCTCCGAGGGCTGGGCGGTCGATGCGCAGGAGCAGCTCAAGCTCCCGAACACGAAGATCGTCAGCGCCGACTACGGCAAGCTTCCCGACCTGTCGAAGGTCGACTTCGACAACGACGTCGTCTTCGCCTGGAACGGCACGACCGCCGGCGTCCGCGTGCCGGATGCGGAGTGGATCCCGGCTGACCGCAGGGGCCTCACGATCTGCGACGCCACTTCGGCGGCCTTCGCGCAGAAGATGGATTTCGCGAAACTCGACGTCACCACCTACTCTTGGCAGAAGGTGATGGGCGGCGAGGCGGCGCATGGCGTCATCATCCTGTCGCCGCGTGCTGTCGAGCGCCTCCTGACCTGGACGCCGACCTGGCCGATCCCGAAGATCTTCCGGCTCACCCAGAACGGCAAGCTCATCGAGGGCATTTTCGAAGGCGAGACGATCAACACGCCGTCGATGCTCGCGGTCGAGGACTACATCGACACGCTGAAATGGGCGCAGTCCGTCGGCGGCGGCCCGGGGCTCCGCGCCCGCGCCGACCGGAACGCCCAGGTGCTGACCGACTGGGTCGCGCGCACGCCGTGGGTCGATTTCCTCGCGGTCGACCCGGCAACGCGGTCCAACACGTCGATCTGCCTCATGATCGTCGATCCGGCGGTGAAGGCTGCGGGCAAGGACGGCCCGGCCAGGGTCGCCAAGGGCATCGTCAAGACGCTGGAGACCGAGGGCATCGCGTTCGACTTCGCGTCCTATCGCGACGCCCCGGCGGGCCTCCGCATCTGGACCGGCGCCACGGTCGAAGCCTCGGACGTGGCGATCCTCACCGAATGGCTCGACTGGGCGTTCGCCCGCGAGAAGGCCGCGCTCGTCCCGGCCTAAGGCTAGCCGACACTGCTCCACCTCCCCCTCGGGGGAGGTCGGAGCCGCCTTTCGCGGCTCCGGAAGGAGGGCGCGACCGCCGACCCTCCGCATGCTTCGTTTCAAGGCTCGCGCGGCGAGCCAGGCTCCGCGATCTCCCCCCTCGCGGGGGAGGGAACCGGAGCTTCAGATCAATCGCATCATCCTTCGCCCGCGGCGCCCCGCGCGCCCGCCACATCGAGGTCACCCATGGCCCCCCGCGTACTCATCTCCGACCAGCTTTCGGAAACCGCCGTCGGCATCTTCAAGGCTCGCGGCATCGAGGTCGACTACCTGCCGGAGCTCGGCAAGGACAAGGACGCCCTCCTCAAGGCGATTCCGAACTATGACGGCCTTGCCATTCGCTCGGCGTCCAAGGTGACCGAGAAGATCATCGACGCGGCACCGAACCTGCGGGTGATCGGGCGCGCCGGCATCGGCGTGGACAATGTCGACGTGCCGAAGGCCACCGCCCGCGGCATCATCGTGATGAACACGCCATTCGGAAACTCGATCACGACGGCCGAGCACGCCATCGCGATGATGTTCGCCGTCGCCCGCCAGCTCCCTGCCGCCGACGCCTCCACCCAGGCCGGCAAGTGGGAGAAGAACCGCTTCATGGGCATCGAGCTCCAGGGCAAGACGCTCGGCATCATCGGCTGCGGCAACATCGGCTCGGTGGTCGCAAGCCGCGGCATCGGCCTCTCGATGCGGGTCATCGCGTTCGATCCGTTCCTGTCGGCAGAGCGGGCCCAGTCGATCGGCGTCGAGAAGGTCGAGCTGCCCGAACTCCTCCGCCGCGCGGATGTCATCACGCTGCACACGCCGCTCACGGACATGACCAGGAACATCATCGACGCCGACGCGATCGCGCAGATGAAGACCGGCGTCATCATCATCAACTGCGCCCGCGGCGGCCTCGTGAACGAGGACGACCTTGCGGCGGCGCTGAAGGGCGGCAAGCTCGGCGGCGCCGGCATCGACGTCTTCACCAACGAGCCGGCGAAGGAGAGCGTCCTCTTCGGCCTCCCGAACATCGTCTGCACGCCGCATCTCGGCGCTTCGACCGGCGAGGCGCAGGAGAACGTCGCCATCCAGATCGCCGAGCAGATGGCGGACTATCTCACCACGGGCGCCGTCCTGAACGCGCTCAACATGCCGTCGATCACCGCCGAGGAAGCCCCTCGCCTGACGCCGTGGGTCAAGCTCGCCGACCAGCTCGGCTCGTTCGCCGGCCAGCTGACGGAGACCGGCCTCAAGGGGGTGCGTATCGAATACGAGGGCAACGTCGCCGAACTCAACACGCGGGCGATGACGGCAGCGGCGCTCGCCGGCATCCTCCGGCCGCTCCTGTCTTCCGTGAACATGGTCTCGGCGCCCACGATGGCCAGGGAGCGCGGCATCAAGGTCGAGGAGGTGCGTCGCGGCCAGGAGGGCGCCTACGAAGGCTACATCCGCCTCACCATCACCACCGAGCGGCAGGAGCGTTCCGTCGCCGGCACCGTCTTCTCCGGCGGGCGGCCGCGGATAATCCAGATCAAGGGCATCAACATGGAAGCGGAACTCGGGCCGCGGATGCTCTACGTGACCAACCGCGACCGGCCCGGCTTCATCGGCCGCCTCGGCACGGCGCTCGGCGCCGGCGGCGTCAACATCGCCACGTTCAACCTCGGCCGCCAGGCACCCGGCGAGGACGCGATCTCGCTGATCGAGGTCGACCAGCCGATCTCGGACGACGTGCTGGCCAAGGTGCAGGCCGTGGACGGCGTCGTGGTGGCGAAGCGGCTGGAGTTCTAGTTCAGCGTCAGGGCTGGCGCGCCGCGAGAGCGTCGCGCCAGTCCAGGACCTCGGTCCGCATCAGCCCATCCAGCCTCTCGAAGGCGATGAATCCTTCGTACCGGCCCCCTGTCGCCACGGCGAGGGCCCGGAGCGTAGGGTCGCCGGACGGACCGAGGACGGTCGGGAAGACGTTGGCCCCCGCGGCGCGATAGGCCTCGCCGAGCGCCTCGAAGTCGCCCGAAGGGGGGCTGGCGTCGGTCAGGACGATGACGATCCGGTTGCCCGGATCCTCACCGGCGAGGAGTTCCAGTCCGAGGGCCAGCCCTGCCGCAAGGTCGCCGCCTTCGGCGGGGACGAGCGCATCCAGGGCCCGCTGGATGACGAACCGGTCGTAGGTCTGCATGGGCATTACGACCTCGGCGCCGGCGTCGAAGGCGATGATGCCGATCCGGGCATCGCGCGGCATCTCGTTGATCGCCGACAGGACGCCGTTCCGGATCCAGGCAGTCCGCGGAAACGCCCCCTCCATCGCGGCCATGCTGGCGGAGCGATCGACGATGAGGAGGAGCTGCACCGGCGCGGCCTGGCCGAAGGCGGCGGATGCGACGGCCCAGAGGACGGCCGCAGCCAGCGCGGCGCGCTTCAGCATGTCGTCTCCCTCCGGATCGGCAGGAAGGTATCATGGCGCGTCGGCCGCGCAATCGCCAGTCGCGATAGGGTGCGGCCCGGGCGATCGGGGGAGTTCAGTGGAGGGTTCGAAGACGGGACGGCCGGGCCTGCTCTGGGTCTGCCGCGATCAGCCCTCGCGGCTGGGCACCGGCAGCCAGCAGAGGGCGGCGCATCTCCTGCTTGCGCTCGCCGACCACTTCGACCTCCACGTCGTGCTGCTCCCGGTCTGGCAGAGCCTGCGCTGGGTCCGGGACCGGGAGTTGTTCGACCGGTTCGCGTCGTTCGAGCAGATCGTCACGCGAGGGCCGGACGCGGTGCCGGAGCGCGTTCCGGTCGAAGGAGCTGCCATCGAGGCCGCCGCTGACGGGGTTCCCGCGCTCCTGGTGGAGATGGCGCGCCGCAGGGGTGTGGACGCGACCCTCATCGTCACGTTCGAACTCGCGGTCCTGCTGCGCCCGGTGCTCGACCGGCTCCCGCCGGTCTATCTGGAAC
>CAXNGA010000125.1:0-5932 GCA_964201375.1 Kaistiaceae bacterium | reverse complement strand
GCCTCGGTCTCCTGGCGGCGGCAGCGGGCTTTGCCTCCTCGGCGGGCGTATCGCCGGCGTCGGCTGCGGGAGCGGAGGCACGGCGCGGCGTCCGGGCCGGCTTCACGGCCTCCGGCGCCTCGGCGGCAGCTTTGCGCGGCCGGCGCGGGGCGCGTGGAATTTCTGTCTCCGGGGGAGCGTCCTCGGACACTCCGGCTTTGGGCTTACGTGCCACGGTGAGCCCCTGTTCCGGGACGCAACACCCCAATCGTCAAGCCCGGGGATGACGAAGAAAGGTGACCGATCCCGGTCACACCTGGCGATGACGAAGTGGAGAGGGTGGGGGAGGTCATCTAGGCCTCCGCCGCCGAGGTCTTCCGCCGCGCCGGAGCCTTCTTCGCGGCAGCGGCGTCCTTCCGGGGCGCCATCGCCGGCTTCTCGGCCGGCTTCCGCGTGCCTGCCTTGGCCTTCGCCGCCGGCTTGGTCTTGGGCGCGGCGGCCTTCCGGGGAGCCGAGGCGCGGGCCGGCTTCTTGCCCGGTCCGGACTCGGCCTTCCTTGCGATCAGTTCCACCGCCTCCGCGACGGTCACCTTCTCGGGGTCGGCCCCGCGCGGCAGCGTCGCGTTGATCTTGCCGTGGTTCACATAGGGGCCGAACTTCCCGGCGCGGATCGTCATCGGACCGCCTGCGGTCGGATGGTCGCCGAGAGCCTTCATGAGGAGCGGCTGGTTGCGGCGGCCGCCGCCTTCCTTCTTCTCGGCGATCAGCGTCACGGCGCGGTTGAGGCCGACGGTGAAGACGTCCTCGACGGAATCGAGGTTGGCGAACGTGCCGTCATGCAGCACGAACGGACCGTAGCGGCCGAGGCCGGCGGTGATTGGTTTGCCGGATTCGGGATGGAGGCCGACTTCGCGCGGCAGGCTCAGAAGTCGCAGCGCGTCCTCTATCCCGATGGTTGCGGCGTCGAAGCCGCGCGGAATGTTGGAGCGTTTGGGCTTCTCCTCGCCGACGGCCTCGCCGAGCTGGAGATACGGCCCGAAGCGGCCGACGCGGACGGAGATCTCGAGCCCCGAGTCCGGATCGGCGCCGAGCACTCGGTTGCCCTCGAGCCCTTCCTTACCCGGCTCATCACCATCGCCCGCCACTGCGAGCTGCCGCGTGTAGCGGCATTCCGGATAGTTCGCGCAGCCGATGAAGGCGCCGAACTTGCCGAGCTTCAGCGACAGCTTTCCGCTGGCGCAGAGCGGGCAGGTGCGCGGATCGGATCCGTCGCCCCTGTCGGGGAAGATGTGCGGGCCGAGCAGGTCGTTGAGCTTGTCGAGCACCTCCGAGACGCGGAGTTCGCGCGTGCCCTCGACCTGAGCGGAGAAATCGCGCCAGAAGTCGCGCAGCACCTCCTGCCAGGACAGTTCGCCGGCGGAGATGCGGTCGAGCTTTTCCTCGAGGTCGGCCGTGAAGTCGTATTCGACGTAGCGCTCGAAGAAGCTCTGCAGGAACGCGGTGACGAGCCGGCCCTTGTCTTCCGGGATGAGGCGCTTCTTGTCGAGGCGGACATAGCCGCGGTCGCGCAGCACCGACAGCGTTGCCGTGTAGGTCGACGGCCGGCCGATGCCGAGTTCCTCCATCTTCTTGATAAGGGTCGCCTCGGTGTAGCGGGGCGGCGGCTCGGTGAAGTGCTGCTCGGTGGCGATCTCGTGGCTCCTGAGCGGGTCGTCGGCAGCGAGCGGCGGCAGGCGGCTGCCGTCCTCGTCCTCCTCGTCGTCGCGCCCTTCGGCGTAGAGCGTGAGGAAGCCGTCGAATCTGACGACCTGGCCGGTGGCGCGGAGCTGCACCTCGGCAGCGCCTTTGGTGGCGAGAATCTCCGCCGTCGTGCGCTCGATGTCGGCGGAGGCCATCTGGCTGGCGATCGTCCGCTTCCAGATCAGCTCGTAGAGCCTGGCCTGGTCGCCATCGAGATAGCGCGCGACCTGGTCCGGCGCCCGGTTGGAATCCGTCGGGCGGATCGCCTCGTGCGCTTCCTGGGCGTTCTTCGCCTTGGTCTGGTAAAGGCGCGGCGCGGGGTGGACGTAGCGGTCGCCGAACGAGCTGGCGATGGTCTGGCGCACGGCGGCGACGGCCTCGGGCGCCATCTGGACGCCGTCGGTTCGCATGTAGGTGATGAGGCCGACGGTCTCGCCGCCGATCTCGACGCCCTCATAGAGCCGCTGGGCGATCTGCATCGTCCGCGCCGCGGCGAAGCCGAGCTTGCGCGATGCCTCCTGCTGCAGCGTGGAGGTGGTGAAGGGCGCCGACGGATTGCGCTTGGTCGGCTTCGCCTCGACGGAGGCGACACGATACGCGGCGCCGTCGAGGTTCGCGTGGATGGCGCGGGCCGACACTTCGTCCGCAATGTCGAGGCGGCCGAGCTTCTTCCCGTCCGCGCCGACGACGCGGGCCACGAAGCGGTCGTGCCGCGGCGTCTCGAGGTTGACTGCGATCGACCAGTATTCGCGCTTCCGGAACGCCTCGATCTCGCTCTCGCGGTCGCACACGAGGCGCAGCGCCACCGACTGGACGCGGCCGGCCGAGCGCGCCCCCGGCAGTTTCCGCCACAGCACCGGCGAGAGGGTGAACCCGACGAGATAGTCGAGCGCCCGGCGCGCGAGATAGGCGTCCACGAGCGGCGCATCGATCTGGCGCGGGTTCGCCATCGCCGCCGTCACCGACTGCTTGGTGATGGCGTTGAACACCACGCGCTCGACCGGGATGTCCTTCAGGACCCGCTTCTGGCGAAGGACCTCCAGGACGTGCCACGAGATCGCCTCGCCCTCGCGATCGGGGTCGGTCGCCAGGATCAGGCGGTCGGCGCCCTTCATCGCCGCGGCGATGTCGGAGAGACGCTTGGCGGCCTTGGAGTCGACCTCCCAGGACATGGCGAAATTCTCGTCCGGCCGCACGGAGCCGTCCTTCGCGGGCAGGTCGCGGACGTGGCCATAGGAGGCCAGCACCTCGTAATTGCTGCCGAGGTACTTGTTGATGGTCTTCGCCTTGGCGGGCGATTCCACGATGACGACGTGCTTCAAGATCCGGCTCGGTTGCGCGACGGAAGCGGCCTTCCGTGGCGCGGGAGATCGGTGAGGGTCGCGAAGGCGCGAGACATTCCGCATCCGCAGTTGGGCTGTCAAATCGCGCCCCTGCGGCCGTAACGCAAGCCCACGGGGCATGGAGGGGGGAACCACTGCCGGTTCCGGAGGTTGATCGGGAGACCCATCAGCGGGTGCGCAGGCACCGCACAACACCGAGGCCGCCCCATGAAAACCCTTCAGGATCTGTTCGTCCATTTCCTCCGCGACATCTATTTCGCCGAGAAGCAGGTGATGAAGACGCTGCCGAAGATGGCGCGGAAGGCCGATTCGGCCGAACTCCGTACCGCCTTCGAGGAGCACCTCGTCGAGACCGAGCAGCAGATCGCCAACATCGAGGAGGTGTTCGCACAACTCGGGCTCAAGGCGCGCGGCGTCACCTGCGAGGCGATCCTCGGCATCCTCGAGGAAGGCAAGTCGATCATGGAGGAGGCCGAGGATCCGGATACGCTCGACGCCGGCATGATCGCCTCCGCCCAGGCGGTCGAGCACTACGAGATCACCCGCTACGGCACGCTCGCATCGTGGGCCGAGACGCTCGGGCACACCGCGGCCATCCCGCTCCTGCGCGCCAATCTCGATCAGGAATACGCCGCGGACCGGAAGCTCACGGACCTTGCCGAAGGCCGGCTCAACCGCGAAGCCGCGTAGGAACTTCTGGCTGCCGGCGCGCGTTGACCGGCCAGGGCGTCGCGGAATCACGCCGTATCGCTCAGACCGAAGGAGTCGGACATGGCTACATCCAATGGGGCGGCCGCTCGCGGTCGCGAAGCGCTCGAGAAGGCGGAAGACGCCGTCGTCCGGGGTACCCGCCGGGCGAAGACTGCCGGCCGTCAGGCGATCGACACGATCGAGGACACCGTCGAGGACACCACCGAGATGGTCCGCCACCGCGGCGAGGCCCTGATGCACGACATCGAAGCCATGGTGGCACGCCGGCCGATCACCTCGGTCCTCGTCGCCGCCGGCGCGGGCCATCTCCTCGCGAAGATCTGGCGCTAGCCATCCCGCCGGCTCGCAGCCGCTGAAATCGTCCTGGTCGGGCTTGTCCCGACCATCCACGTCTTTGCGGCCTCGAAGAAAGCCGTGGATGCTCGGGACGAGCCCGAGCATGACGACCGGAGGAAGAGGCGGCGGCTGCGGATGAACCCGCAAGCCGCTACCCCGCCTGGAGCAGCAGCCGGATCGCCAGCCCGACGCAGACGATGACCAGGAGCGGGCGGATCAGCCATGCCCCGTGCCGCATCGCCACCGATGCGCCGAGCCGGGCGCCGACGAGCTGCATGGCGCCCATCGCCAGCCCCAGCGTCCACACCACCGCGCCCAGCATCGCAAACACCGCGAACGCGCCGACATTGGATGCGAAGTTGACGAGCTTGGTATGCGCGGTCGCCTTGAGGATGCCGAAGCCGGCCAGCGCGACATAGGCCAGCATCAGGAACGAGCCCGTGCCGGGGCCGAACAGCCCGTCATAGAAGCCGATCAGCGTCGGCACCGTCGCCTGGAACAGCGCGGGCCGCATCCGCTCCGCGCGGTCGGTGTCGTGCAGCGTCCGCCTGAAGGCGAAATAGAGCGCGATGGCGATGAGCAGCACCGGCAGCAGCCGCTCGAGGATCGCCACCGGCGCCACGCTCGCGACCAGCGCCCCCACCCCCGACCCGGCCAGTGCCAGCACGAACGGCACGACCTGTCGCCGCGGATCGACGTGGCCGCGCCGTGCATAGGCGAACGTCGCCGTGCCGCTGCCGAACAGCGCCTGGAGCTTGTTGGTGCCGAGCGCCTCGACCGGCGGCAGCCCCGCCAGGAGGAGCGCAGGAACCGTGATCAGCCCGCCGCCGCCGGCGATGGCATCGATGAACCCGGCCGCGAACGCGGCAAGGAGAAGGATCGTCGCCGTGGGGAGGTCGAACATCGCGCGAATTCCGCGCCGCCCGGGCGCAGCAGCAGCCGTAGCCGCTCCGCCGCCCCCGCGCGAGACGGATTTCCGCGCCGCCCGGAGGCAGATTTGCGCGCGGACGGCTTGTCGCTGCCCCGCCCAAAGCGCCGACGCTTGCTTGACACCCCTTCGGGCCGCTTCTTATATCCGCGCGCCGAATGGGGCGGAGTAGCTCAGCGGTAGAGCAGAGGAATCATAATCCTTTGGTCGGGGGTTCAAATCCCTCCTCCGCTACCAATCGCTTCCGTGAGCCGTTCCCGCAGCCCGCCGATAGTGGATGTCGGAGAGGTCTGGGCCCCACGGATCGGAGCGCGCAACCTCGGCAAAGCCGTCGCCTCCAAGCAGCGCCCGGACGATCTCCGGACGATCGACGTCCTGCCCGCGCCCGGCCTCCACGATGACGTCCGTCACGCGGCGATAGGCACTGGCTCTGCGCAGGACGGAAAGGACCGACAGTTCGGCGTCCTCGACGTCGATCTTGACGACGATGGGAAGCTCCCCGGCGATCAGGGTGTCGATGGCCTTCGGACCGATCACCGGGCTCGGCACGGTGCCTCCGCCGACCTGCGACATCCCGCTGTGGGCGGGGTCGTAGGACAGCCAGATCACTGAATCCGTCGTATCCGCCACCGCGCCGCAGATCGGAACAACCTTCTGCCCGGCGTTGTTGGCACGGATGTTCTGCACCAGGAGGGCGAACGTCCAGCCGACGGGCTCGATTGCGACGACCGCCCGGCAGAAGGGCAGCCTGTCAACGCCGGAGCAAAAATGCATCGGCAGGCCGGAGCAATAATGCATCATTCGGGGTGGTCGGAAGGCCACGCCGAGCATGGCCTTCCGGGATGATGAGGCCTCAGGTGTCGTCTGGCGGAGTTTCCGCGGCAGGCAGCCGGGC